>NZ_MJGC01000071.1 GCF_001746915.1 Desertifilum tharense IPPAS B-1220 | reverse complement strand
TCTGAGTGCGATCGCACCTCAAGTTAGACGCTTTCTACATTACATCCATTTTCGTCGCCGCTCAATCATTCATTTAACGCTATTCATGCCCTTCTAGGATGTCTAGCGCGTCTGGTTTCTATGCCTTTAGACAGAGAACTCCCGTACAGCCGACTGATAGTGTTTTAAACGACATTGTTGTACGGCTGCGAGTTTCAGGTATAAATCGGGAAGCCAGAGAGAATTTCCCGTTCCTGAATACCACAATCAAGGAGGTTGAATGAGTATCCTAGAATCTATCCTGCTGGGGATTGTGCAAGGAATTTTTATGTTTTTTCCCGTTAGTTCAACCAGTCATTTAGTCTTAACGCAGCACTGGTTAATTCAACGCGGATCGAGCCTTCCTTCTCCAGAAAGTGCCGGGATGATTCTATTTGATTTAGTGGTTCATGTGGGAACCCTAATTTCGATTGTTGTGGTTTTTCGCAAAAGCTTAACCCTACTCCTGGCAAGAATTTGGGCTGATGCTTATAGTATCTTCGCAGGGGCAGAAATGGCAACGGTTAATTCTTTAGAACCCCGAATTTCGCCTTGGGTTAATCGTTCGCTGTTATTCCCTCAAGGGAAGCGAGATAACAGTTTTCTCTATTTTCGATTAGCGATGCTGGGAATGCTGGCTGTCGTCGTAACCGGGTTAATTGGGTTGCCCATGCGATCGCTATTTAAGACCGTGTTTGCAACGCCTCTTGCGATTAGTATAACCTTAAGTATCACCGGCTTTTTGCTTTGGTGGACGGATTCCATGAAACGACAACAACGGGGGCTGCGGGGATTAAATCCTTGGGTGGCGACTGTTATTGGTTTTTCTCAAGGACTAGCTTTAATTCCGGGTTTAAGTCGCAGTGGAATGACGATTTCTTTTGCCCTATTAACGGGCTTAAAGCGTCGTTGGGCGGCGGAATTTAGCTTTTTTATCGCCTTTCCTACTATCCTCGGAGCGACTTTACTTCAAACCTTGGATGTGATGGGAACGAATGCAATTGCTAGCGTCGGAATTTTACCGCTATTTGTTGGCTTTGTGGTATCGGCAATTGTGGGAGTCTTTGCGCTGCAAATGGTGTTGAATTTACTTTATCGCGCTAAATTTCGCTATTTTTCTTATTATCTCTGGGCGCTATCTATCGCGGTTGTCGTGGGCGTTTATCAAGGTGTTTTATAAGCCAAATAGCTAGGGTTATGTTGGGTTTCATACCTCAACTCAACCTACGCGACTATCCTTAACTTAGGGAGAGGGAAGACTGTCAACCGTTTTTAGTAAATATTCATATAAAAGATTGGCTGCCAGTTGATTTCCCTCTGCATTCCAGTGGGTATCGCGCAGAAGGTAAAGAGATTGAGTCTGGCTGGCGGCTTGGAAGGGTTGAAGCAAGTCAAGATAGGGAATATTTTCTTTTTCTAAATGCTCGATTAAAATCTTTTGAAAGCATTCTAAATCATAATCTTCTCGATTGAGATCGAAGCGTTCAAATAAGGTGTTTTGTAGTTCGGAATTGACTTGAAACTCATCTGGATAAAGCGCAACGATAAACTGAATATCGCGAGCTTTCAAGATTTCGTTCATTTGGGAAACGCTATTTAAGATATAATCAATATTGGCTTGATAGTATCCCTGACTTTGCTTTTCTAGATGGCAAAACTCCATCCGAGCCAGTTCAATTTGTAAAAAAGTTTCTTCCGAAAACGTAATAGGAGCAGACTCATTGGCGTGAGCCGCCTGCTCAATTTTCATCATTTCGCGGAAAACCTGATACTTTTGTTGAACGAACAAGACCAAGCGCGATCGCCCAATAATCGGATACCCTAGAAATCGAACTTCCCGTCGTTTATCAATATCAATTTGGGTATCATTCACAACAATCCGCTTGCGATAGGGATCGGCGTCAATAAAATCATTCCCGGCAAAAAAGCCCAACACAACCAGATCGGGATTATATTGCAAGCCATACTTTTGTAACACGATCAACTGCTCTCCCGTATGCGTCATGGGATAGCCTGTATTAATGACTTCCACCGGGGGTAAATTCGGGGTATTCTGAAGCTGATTTTCCAGTAAAGCCGTATAATTTCCCTCTTGTCCCCCTGCCCAACTAAAGGAATCCCCCACAAATAGCATCCGAAACGCGCTAGGATCTTTTTCTAACGAATAATCGCGATCGTTAAAGCCAAACTGGTTCGAGCCTAAAGTGTAGGGACGCACCCGAAACCCCATATCGGGATCGTATTGATAAAAAGTTTTATTAAACAGAACGGGTTCAAAGAAAATCATCACCAGTTCTACCATCAGCAACGGGACGCCAACCCACAGTACGAGGAGAACAAGCCACTGTGTCAACTGGGCAAGAGGACGCTTTGAGGAGAATTTAGGCATGACCAATCAAGCACAGGACTTTCAAAACGAACCGAACCGACTCGCCAAACTATAGCGAGGTTCCGCCAGAGCAGTCAAGTTAGCAAATAGAGCCGATCGCGATCGCAATTTCACCAGATTCTTCTATCATTTAACGATGGACTTGGGATCGGATCGCACCCAAAATGTTCGGAAGCGCAACCAACTTCAGGAATAAAAAGCGCCCCCCTTGGCACATTTTGGCAATTCCGGCGTCGGCTAAACAGCCAGCAACGGCAATCTCAAAGGATCGAAACAATCCCAAATTCCAAGACAGCACGCGGCAAATCGTCAGGACAGTTCAGTCGCAGATTTTCTCAAAATCTCATTACACTGTACTAATCCTGTTCAAGTAGAGACAAAGCACATCCATTGTGATGGCAATTTCTGGTGTGGGAGAGAACCCTATGAAAATTCTTGGTATTTCAGCGTACTATCACGATAGTGCTGCGGCTTTAGTCTGCGATGGCGAAATTGTTGCGGCGGCACAGGAAGAAAGATTTTCCCGTAAAAAGCACGACCCTAGATTTCCGCAACATGCAATTACCTATTGCCTGCGCGAAGCCGGAATCAGCATCCAAGACCTAGATTACATCGCTTTTTATGACAAGCCCCTGCTGAAATTTGAGCGACTTTTGGAAACCTACTTATCCTATGCCCCTAGAGGATTTCGCTCATTTCTAGCCGCAATGCCCGTTTGGCTGAAAGAAAAACTTTATCTCAAATCCCTTCTTAAAAAAGAACTTTCCACCCTTGGCGGCTGTACTAGCAAAGACCTCCCCCCCCTGATGTTCACCGAACATCACCAATCTCACGCCGCCTCTGCCTTTTTTGCTAGCCCCTTTCAACGGGCGGCGGTGCTGTGTTTAGATGGCGTTGGCGAATGGGCAACCACCACCGCCTGGTTAGGCGAAGGCAACAAACTCACCGCCCAATGGCAAATTGACTTTCCCCACTCCCTCGGACTTCTCTACTCCGCCTTCACCTACTACACCGGATTTAAAGTCAACTCCGGCGAGTACAAACTCATGGGGTTAGCCCCCTACGGCGAACCCAAATATATCGATAAAATCCTCGATAACCTGATTGACATCAAACCCGATGGCACCTTCCGGTTGAACATGGAATACTTCAACTATGCCACCGGGTTAACCATGACCAACGAGAAATTTAGCCAACTTTTTGGTGCCCCACCGCGCCAACCCGAAGGTAAACTCACCCAACGAGAAATGGACATCGCCAGTTCCATCCAGTGGGTGACAGAAGAAGTGGTCTTGCGGTTAGCCAACACCGTGAAAACTGAAATGGAGGTTGAACACCTCTGCCTAGCTGGAGGCGTGGCGCTGAACTGCGTGGCCAACGGTCGAATTGTGCGCGAATGCGGCTACAAAGATATTTGGATTCAACCCGCCGCCGGAGATGCAGGCGGTGCCTTGGGTGCAGCCCTCTCCATTTGGTACGAATATCTCGAACAACCGCGCCATATCCCTGAAGTTGCCCAACCGCGAGAATTAGTCTTAGCAACGGAAGCGGCTGCAACCTCAACCCTGACGGCGGCAACCCCCGCAGCCCCCGCGCGTACGGCTTGCCCGAACGATACCATGCGCGGTTCTTACCTAGGCCCCCGGTTTAGCGATGCCGAAATCCTCGAATACTTGCAGGCCGTCAAAGCCCCCTATCTGCGCCTAGACGATGCAGAATTGATGCCGCGTTTGGCGCAAATTCTCGCCGATGAGAATGTGGTCGGTTGGTTCCAGGGACGGATGGAATTTGGGCCGCGTGCATTAGGCGGTCGTTCTATCATTGGCGACCCCCGCAGCCCTAAAATGCAGTCGGTGATGAATCTGAAAATTAAATATCGGGAGTCCTTCCGCCCCTTTGCGCCTTCGGTACTTGCAGAAAGGGTTTCTGATTACTTCGAGATCGACTGTGCTAGCCCTTATATGCTGGTGGTTGCCCCGGTGAAGGAGTCGCGGCGCATTCCCATGACGGAAGAACAAAAACGCCTATTTGGGATTGAAAAGCTGAACGTTCCCCGTTCTGAGTTGCCTTCAATTACCCACGTTGACTACTCGGCGCGGATTCAAACGATTCACAAGGAAACCAATCCCCGTTACCATGACTTGATTCGCAATTTTGAGGCGCTGACGGGATGCGGAGTGATTGTCAATACTTCCTTTAACGTGCGGGGAGAACCGATTGTTTGCACGCCGGAAGATGCCTATCGCTGTTTTATGCGGACGGAAATGGACTATTTGGTTCTGGAGAATTACCTGCTAGCGAAGCCAGAACAACCCGCTTGGCAGCGCGATGAGTCGTGGAAGACGGAGTTTGAACTCGATTAAACCCACCGTGACAGGACTCCCCTATGGGTTGTTGTCAACGCAGGCTTTCTACACGCTTTGAACCCTTGCTAAAACCTCTAACAAAACGCTATGCACGCAATTCCTCAACTTGACCGCAAAGGACTGCGAGATTTTGGACTCCTGTTTGGCTTTATGATGGTGCTGGTTTTCGGTCTTGTGGGGCCGTTGCTGTTCCGGCATTCTTTCCCCCTGTGGCCTTGGATTGTGGCGGGGGTGTTTTGGGTTTGGGCTTTGGCTTTACCGCAAACCCTCGATCCGTTTTATCAGCTTTGGGCCCGGTTTGGCTTGGTGATGGGGTGGATCAATACGCGCCTCATTTTGGGTATTATTTTTTATCTGATTACAACTCCAATGGGGATTGTGATGCGTCTGATGGGGAATGACCCAATGCAGCGCCAATGGAAGCGAGATGCTTTAACCTATAGAGTTCCGAGTCAAGTGAGAACGCGAGAAAGTATGGAGCGACCGTTTTAATGTTTGAAGCAACTGTTGACTTTTTTAAAGATCTCTGGGCTTTTTTGCGAGAGCGCAAAAAATACTGGCTGTTACCTTTGATTATTAGTTTGGTGATGGTTGGGGCCTTGATTATCCTGTCGCAAGCTTCGGTCATTGCGCCCTTTATTTACACGCTGTTCTAAGCAGTAGGTGCCCAGGGAGAGGTATGGTTCTCCCTTGGCTTGAACGGTGTTAGACGTGAAAATATCCTACATCGCAAGCGAGCGGGGGTTCTCTCCCGCTTGTCAAAAAGCAGCGCGGAGATTGTTTGGAGGTTGGAGATGGGAAAGGTTAAGGTACCCAATTGGCTGGTACATTTAGGATTGGTGGCGGGGAGCGTTGTCTTTGCCATTGGGGTGAGCGAGGTGGGATTGCGGGTGGCTAATATTCCGCCTCAACCGGGGTCTCAAGCTGAACCAGAGACTGTAGAGGAAGCCAAACCGACTCAGCCTTATGCTGCGATCGCCACTGAGCCAGAAACAGCACAGGAAGCCAAACCGACTCAGCCTTATGCTGCGATCGCCACTGAGCCAGAAACAGCACAGGAACCCAACCCCACCCAACCTCAAAGCGCGATCGCCACTGAGCCAGAAACAGTTTTAGAAGGCCCTTCGCCAGACGAACCGACGCCTAATTTTTTTAGAATTGATGAGAATTTGGGGTGGGCGCTGGAGCCAAATGTATCGGGATGGTGGCAAGCTGAAGGGGTAGCCTATGTTGAGATTAACAGCGACGGGTTGCGCGATCGCGAATACCCCAAGCAAAAACCCGACGATACGATTCGGATTGCAATTTTAGGCGATTCTTTTGCTGAAGCCTTGCAAGTGGATGCAGATGAGACGTTTTGGGCGATTATGGAACGCAACTTAGCGAATTGCCCTTCGTTTAAAGGTCGCAAGGTGGAAGCGATTAATTTTGGCGTCACCAATTACGGAACGGCTCAACAGTTGTTGATGTTGCGCCAAAAGGTTTGGGATTACGACCCGGATATTGTGCTATTGGCTGTATTTACGGGCAATGATATCGCGGATAACTCGCGGGAACTCGATAATCGCAACCGTCCCTACTTTGTTTATCAAGATGGGGAATTAGTCGCGGATATGTCGTTTAGAACGCCCGATAAAACCATTCCGCCCTATGGCTTATCCCGGATTGAGGATATGTTTCCCGATTGGTTGACGCGCCATTCGCGCATTCTGCAACTGGCGAAAAAAGTAGAGTTAGGAAATCGCAATCGCCAGCTAGAAGAACATCGACAATATATTTATAGCAAGCTCTATCGAGAACCAGACGATCCGGCTTGGGTTAATGCTTGGAATGTCACTGAAGGATTAATGACCTTAATGCATGAGGAAGTCACCGAAAAAGGGTCAGACTTCATGGTTGTCACCTTAACGAATGAGGTTCAGGTGAACCCCAATCGCGAATTTCGGCGCGGCTTTAGAGGCGAAAATAATATTGAAGGGGATTTATTTTACCCCGATCGACGGATTAAAGCCTTGGGCGATCGCGTTGGCTTCCCGGTGCTGAATTTAGTTCAGGATATGCAAGCCTACGCTCAAGAAAACCAAGTCTGTTTGCATGGATTTGATAACGCTCTACCCTGTGGCGGACATTGGAATGCTGAAGGCCATCGGCTTGCAGGACAGTTAATTGCTCCGGCGGTTTGTCCCCTGTTAGAGTCTAGGGAATAGGTTAGGACTGGACTTGTTCGCCGCCATGAATAGCGACCGCACTCATGGGAGGAACGCTAATTTCAGCATAGCCTTGAGCATCCACGATCGCGCGATCGCCCGTACAATTGCGACGATCGGCCGTCAGTTCTCCGGCGATCGCATTACAATAGGTTCCGGCGGGTAAACCCGTTTGAAAGCGGCGGCGCAATGGCACATCTTCACGGTTAATGGCCACAAAACCGCGATCGCCCACACTAAACGCAATCTGATTATTCTCATTACTCCACCAGTTGCGGACTTGGGGGGTAGGATGCGTAGAGTTGCGAAAGCCGACCATATTAGCGATCGCTCTGTGACGATGTTCGCAAATCCACTCCCGTCCGCAATTGGCCATCCCACTTCTGCCATAAATGCGCCGCGTATTCCCCAAACTATCCGATGGCGGCCCTTGGGAATCGGTTTCAAAGGCATAACTGGACATGATTTGAGGATAGCCGTAGGGCCAAGCGAGCATAAAAATCGTCGCCAACTCATGCAGCTTACCATCCTTGAACGTTAGCACCGGGGCCGCATCTCCATGACCGCGCTGATTATCGTGGTTATTGGTAAACACCACCGCTTTGTCACTCGGAATCATCCCCCAACTGCTGCCAAATTCCCGCAAATACGCCAGCTTTTCATCTCGAAACACGCGAGCCAGATCGCGGCTATATTGAAATTCTGTCACTAACCCCGTCGGGAAATACTCCGCCGATTGAATGGGTTCCCCTGGGGAAGCAATCACCTCTTGGTAAACCAGAGGATTGCCCCGAACTTGGCTTAAGATCGCCTGTAAATCGGTTGCGGGGATATGTTTAGCAGCATCAATCCGAAAACCCGCCACCCCTAACCCCGTAAGATCGTTGAGATAGGTGGCAATTTTCTGGCGAACCGTCGGATCGCTAGTCTTTAAATCCGCCAAATTCAGGAGTTTGCAGTGCTGCACCTCCCAACGGTCATTCCAATTGCGGATCTCATTATCTGGGTTGCGGTTGCAATGATTAAAATCATCAAACTGGTATAAGGGATACTCAAAATGTCCAAAGGGAGAACCCGCATTTCCCACCTCCGTCTCCCCTGGCGGTAACACCCCCGTCATGTGATTAATCACCGCATCGACATAAATATCCACCCCAACCGCCCGACAGCGAGCCACCATCTCTGCAAACTCAGCCCGCGTTCCGCTGCGGCTTTCGAGTTTATAGCTCACGGGTTGATAGCGTTGGTACCAGGGGAAATTCTCCACTAAACGATGCTCGGTAGGCGGCGAAACCTGAATCCCTGCATAGCCTTTTGGCCCTAAAAAGGTTTCGCATTCTTGAGCAATATCCGTCCACTTCCACTCAAACAGATGTACAGAAACCGTACGCGGGGAAGCAGGATTTTGAGCGATTTGGGCCGCCTTCTCCCCAACTCCCCCCCAGAAAAGGGCTTGCGACCTTCTAGACTCAATTTGATAAAGGCTAACTAGAAATAGCAAACAAAGCGTTAAGGGTAGAACGAACCAACGCAGGTAAACACGATTTAAGCGCATAGGCGGAAATGAATTGCACTCGCCTCAAGGGAACAGAAGCGCGATCGCGGTCGATTTAGGACGAGTGGCTGCGATCGCGCCTCCCAATTCAACTTAAAATAGTCCCACTAAAGCCGATCGGCAATCTCGTGGCAACTAAACTTATTAACAAAATCGAATTGTGGAACCTGCGGGGCGATCTTTTTGGCGGGTTAACCGCTGCAATTGTCGCCTTACCGCTCGCCTTAGCATTCGGGGTGAGTTCGGGAGCAGGCGCGATCGCGGGGCTGTATGGAGCGATCTTTGTCGGCTTCTTTGCGGCCCTGTTTGGCGGAACCCCAGCCCAGGTTTCAGGCCCCACCGGCCCAATGACGGTGGTTACGACAACTGTATTAGCCACGCTAGTCTCTCGTCACCCCGATACCGGATTAGCAATGGCCTTTACCGTCGTTATGTTGGGCGGGGCGTTTCAAATTCTGTTTGGGCTGCTGCACCTCGGACAATACATTACCCTGATGCCCTACACCGTCATTTCTGGCTTTATGTCAGGAATCGGCGTCATTATTATCGTGCTGCAATTACCGCCTCTATTGGGTCATAGCGGGTCAGGAGGGGTGGTAGGAATCTTGCAACAACTCCCGACTTATTTGAACCAGCCGAACCTGGTGGCCCTGTTCCTAGGGCTGCTGACGCTGATCGTGGTATTTACGGCTCCCCCGAAGCTAAATCGCGTTTTTCCCTCTCCCCTGTTGGCGTTGGTGGTGGGAACGCTTATTTCTGTGGTGCTGTTTGGCGATACGGATATTGACCGGATTGGGGCAATTCCCACGGGGCTACCGAGGTTAAAAATCCCGACGTTTGACTTGGGCGAACTCCAGGAAATGTTTCGCTACGGGCTAATGCTGGGTTCCTTGGGGGCGATTGACTCGCTGTTGACTTCGCTGGTGGCTGATAGTATTTCTCGCACGCAGCATGACTCGGATAAGGAGTTAATTGGGCAAGGGATTGGCAACTGTTTGGCCGGGTTATTTGGCGGCTTACCTGGTGCTGGCGCAACCATGCGGACGGTGGTAAACGTTCAAGCAGGCGGTAAAACGCCTTTATCGGGGATGACTCACGCCCTGGTGTTGCTGCTGGTGGTCCTCTGGGCGGGGC
Source organism: Desertifilum tharense IPPAS B-1220 (assembly GCF_001746915.1). Classification (NCBI taxonomy): domain Bacteria; kingdom Bacillati; phylum Cyanobacteriota; class Cyanophyceae; order Desertifilales; family Desertifilaceae; genus Desertifilum; species Desertifilum tharense. The sequence goes on along the minus strand of NZ_MJGC01000071.1, from coordinate 36,944 downwards.
CGCTGACGGCTGCCATTCCCCAGGCGGTGCTGGCGGGGCTGTTGCTGAAGGTGGGGATTGATATTATCGATTGGGGATTTATTAAACGCGCCCATCGCCTCTCGTTCAAGGGAACGGGGTTGATGTATTTGGTGCTGTTCCTTACCGTGTTTGTGGATTTGATTACGGCGGTGGTGGTGGGGGTGTTTATTGCCAACCTGTTGACGATTAAGCGCTTGACGGATGTGCAAAGCGATCGCGTTCGGGCGATTACCGATTCGGTGGATGGGGCGAACCTAACCCCCGCCGAACAGGAAATATTAGCCCAGGCGGGGGGCGATATCTTACTGTTTCAGTTAGGGGGACCGTTGAGTTTTGGTGCGGCTAAAGTTATTTCGCAACGGATGACGATTGTTAAACAATATCAAGCCTTAGTCCTAGATTTAACTGAGGTTCCCACAATTGGCGTTACAGCCGCTTTAGCGATTGAGACGATGGTGAAAGATTCCCTGAAGCGACAGCGTCAGGTGTGGATTGTGGTTAAACCCGGACAGGTGCAGCAACGTTTAGAAAGACTTCAGCTACAGGAATTTGCCCAAAAGCAGGCATTGCGATCGCCTTCTAGTTTGCCCCAACTCTACCAAGTAGAAAACCGCTTTCAAGCTTTGCAATCGGCTTGCGAGCGGTGTTCTCTGCAAAATACCACGGCTGAGGAGTTCAGCAGCCCTGACTAGCTACACGCTTAGTGGTGGTGGTGATGATGATGATCGTGGTGATGATCGTGGTGATGATGATGGTGATGGCTAGCCGCTTGCACCGTCGCCAGTTGAGGATTCACGCTTAACGCTTGTTCCGATAAGAGGGCTTCAATTTGCGGATCTGCCCAGGCTGCGGCCATTTTCAGAAATTCCGGATCGTCGTTCACGCATTCCATCTGGACGTAAGTCACATCTGGACGCTTGCGACGCAACGCTTCAATAATATGCTCAACATCTAACAGCGTTTCGTGGTTTTCTGTAGCAAAGCCAATCGGCATAAATACAATGGAGGTTGCCCCTAACTGAATCAGGTTTTCAGCCGCTAACTTGGCGTCGGGTTGCGTCCACTCAATTAAGGGCGTATCGTGGTTGAGCCAGCCCACGGAAACTAAGGGATATTTGTAAATCAGCTTTTCGCGGACTAAATCGTATAGGATCTGGCTTTCAGTAATCCCAGAGGTAAATCCCTTGGCTTTGTGGGGACAACCGTGATTCATTAACACGATCCCGGTTTGTGAGGGCAGATGGGCAACGGCGAGATCGTTGATAATCTTTTCTTCAACCCGTTGTGCCAGTAGATTAATATAAGCGGGTTCGTTATAGAACGAGGGAATGTAGCGCTGTCCTTTGACCCAATGTTCGGCACCGTCTGCTAAGTGCGTTAGGGCGTTGTTGACTTGTTCGACGGCAATTCCGCTGGTGAAGATGGAATCAACCACCAGTAGAGGATAAATTAAGATTTTGTCGAATCCTTGGGCTTTAATTTCCTCTAAGACTTGTTCCGGGAGGAAAGGCGCGCAGAAGTTAAAGGCTTTAAAGACCTGAATGCGATCGCCCCAGCGTTCTTGCAAGTGTTGCTCGATGCCTGCCCGCTGTCTCTCAAATATCGCATTATGCGGCGAGATAAACTGTCCGTGCTGATGACTCCATTCGTGCAAGTCAAAAATTGCCAGCAGTTTCGCCAAAGGCGGATAAATCCAAGTCGGCACTGGGGCAAACTTGGCGGTTAATAAGTTTAAGGCTTGTTCGTTATAGTTGGCAAAGTCTTCGTAGCTTTCGACTTCTCCATAACCCATAAGCAGAACGGCAACGCGATCGCTACCTGTATGGACATGATTGGTGTATTCCTGTTTTTCTGGAGTGGCAACCACTGTTTTTTCCCTGTCTTTGCAATGGTGTTGAGTATTGCCGACGGAAATTTCCTAAATCTCCCCAGGCTATCCTCTAGGGTAGCATCCCCCCTGGGGGGAAGAGGGGGGTTGGGAATTGGGAGTTGGGGGTTGGGGAAGAAGAGGATGGGGGGATGGAGAAGAAGGGAGTTGGGAATTGGGAGTTGGGGGTTGGGGAAGAAGGGAGTTGGGAATTAGGGGTTGGGAAAGGAAATAGAGAGGAAGTTTATTGTAATCCTGTGTAGGGAAACATCAGACTGAGAACTCAGCACTCTTTTCCCCCCATCTCCCCATCCCCCCACCCTCTTCCCACTCGGAACTCGGAACTCGGAACTCGGAACTTAATGGGGAGTTAGCGCGAATAGAAGACGCGAGTATTGTTAATTCCGGCGGCTTGGAGGGTGCGGTTCCAGCGTTCGGCGTCGCGGCGATCGCTAAATGGGCCTACAGCCATGTGAGAACCCAAGGGACCGCTTCTCTGTTGTACGGGAACCTCGCCGCGTACCACCTGGTTGAGGCGATCGCTCAAACTCTCTAGGCGATCGCGTCCCCCTGGAATAACCACATAATACGCTTGGGAAGTCATGGGTGGTGCAATCGGTTGATTGGGGAGAAGCGGAGTATTCGTATTTCCAAAAGCAACATTCGATCCATCCGTTGTCCCCACCTGGGCGCGAATTCCTTCGGCGGCTAGCAATCTCACCCATTGTCTAGCGTTAAACTCATCCCCAAACGCCCCCACCTGAATCACCTCTCTTGCGCCCAAATTGCGGCGGAAGGCATCGGGAACCACCTGCTGAACGCGGGCCAAAAACTGCGGATTGAAATTATCAACATACACCACATAATTAGATAGCGGCGCGCCGAATTGACTTGCTGGTGGTAAAGCCGAACCCCTGGCAGGAATGGGTAACTGGGGACTTCTCCCTGGCGATGCTAATGTGGAGGTGACTGAAGGGATTTGCGGCGGTTGCAACAAACTTGCAAGCGCATCCGCAGACAGAGTTTCTAACTGAACTAAAAAGCCTTGTTCTTCTAAGACTCGAATCTGGCGTCTAGCCTCTGCTTCGTTGGCAAACACCCCAACATTAATAATATTTTCGTTGCCATAGCGTTGTAACGTTGCCCCCGGTGCCATCCGCTGAATAGCATTCAGCAACAGGGGACTATCGCCGTAAATATAAACCAAATATCGAGGTGAGGTATCTGGCGTATAAGTCGGGACGGGAAAGCTAGGATCTTGCCCGCGAATCAGGGGAGGCGGTAGCGGTTGGGCTGCCACTGGATATGCGATCGCCCATACCATCCCCCCAAGCAACATCGCCGGAGAGAGTCTTAAAAGCCGCCACAAGCGGGGTAAAACTGGGAATTGGCTGGTTAACTCAATCATCATCTACAAAGGGGGTAAGAGGTGGAGAGGGCAGCGAGATTTTGAATTGGCAAGGTGACGCCTCTGGAAAAAGCCCATCGCTCAGTTCAAGAATGTTAGTTTAGAATAGCAATCCATTTTTGGGGAAGCGAGAGCAAGCCCATCGTGCAGACCCGTCAGGAAAACCCCTGAAACTGTCTGATTTACTGATTATTCAGGATTGTCAATCAATCTTTTCTCTTGTGGGGTCATGGAAAAAGTCGTTATTGGACTTTCCGGCGGAGTCGATAGTTCAACCGCCGCCGCAGTTCTACATCATCAAGGCTATGAAGTCATTGGTTTAACCCTCTGGTTAATGAAAGGCAAAGGTCAATGTTGCTCCGAGGGGATGGTCGATGCTGCGATGATTTGCGAACAGTTAAATATCCCGCATCATATTGTCGATACCCGCGATGTCTTCCAAACGTACATTGTGGATTACCTCGTGGCGGGCTACAGCGACGGGATCACCCCCCTTCCCTGTTCGCAATGCAATAAAACCGTAAAATTTGGGCCCATGTTGCAGTATGCCAAAGAAAACCTGGGGTGCGATCGCATTGCCACCGGACACTATGCCCGGATTCAATTTAACCCGGAAAACGGACGCTACCAACTGCTGAAAGCCGTCGATCTCAGCAAAGATCAATCCTACTTCTTATACGACCTGTCCCAAGAATTACTCGCCGGATCGATATTTCCCTTGGGCGAAACTCCCAAATCAGAAACCCGGCGGATCGCCGCTGACTTTAACCTGAAAACAGCAGAAAAACCCGAAAGTCAGGACCTCTGCTTAGTAGAAGCTAACGGTTCCATGCAAGCCTTTCTCGATAAGTACATCAGCCAAAAAGACGGCGATATCGTCGATCGATCCGGTAAAGTCTTAGGCAAGCATAGCGGCATTCACCATTACACCATCGGTCAGCGCAAAGGTCTAGGCGTCGCCTACGCCGAACCCCTGTATGTAATTGGTCTCGATCCAGTCATGAATCGCGTGATTGTAGGAACCCGCGATAGTGCAGTCGATTCCACCTGCTTTGTCAGTCGCGTCAACTGGGTATCCATCGCCCCACCCGATGCACCCATTCGCGCCGAAGTTCGCATCCGCTACCGTTCGCCTGCGGTCCCTGCTACCGTTGTTCCTCTAGACAACCAGCGCGTTCAAGTCGTTTTCGACGAACCCCAATTTAGCATTACCCCAGGTCAAGCGGCGGTTTGGTACGACGGCGACATCCTCCTAGGCGGCGGCATCATCGATCGTCAAACCCAAGCCTAAAGAGCCATTCCGCGCTCAATCCTACAGGCTATCCCCACCAAACCCCCAGAGATCCCCCTATCTCACCCATCCTCTCTAAGTGCTGAGTGGGGAAGAGGGTGGGGGGATGGGGAGGTGGGGAGGTGGGGGGAAGAGAGTGCAAAGTTCCGTAGCTTGCTTCCGCGAAGCGGTGTTCCGAGAAGTGTGGTAGTCAGGCAGTATTTACCCATTCTTCTTCCCCCAAATCCTAACTCCCAACTCCCAACTCCCTTCTTCCCATCCCCCCAATTCCCAACTCCCACCTCCCAACTCCCAACTCCCTTCTTCCCATCCCTCCTCAAACAGGTGGGTGATGAACGTGCCAGTGGCGAGCAATATCAACCCGGCGACAGATCCAAACGGCCTCGTGACTTTGGACATAATCTAAAAATCTGTTGAGTGCGGCTGCTCGTCCGGGACGCCCTGCTAATCGACAATGCAACCCCACACTCATCATTTTGGGCGCGGTTTCTCCTTCGGCGTAGAGAACGTCAAACGCATCCCGCAAGTAAGTAAAAAATTGATCCCCAGAATTAAATCCCTGATAAGTCGCAAAGCGCATATCGTTATTGTCTAGGGTGTAGGGAATCACTAAATGGGGAAAGCCATAATCGTAAACCCAATAGGGCAGATCGTCAGCGTAGCTATCTGCATCGTAGAGAAATCCACCCGCCTCAACCACTAAACGACGGGTATTTGGACTCACTCGACCTTGATAAAAACCCAAGGGACGTTCGCCTGTCACCTGGGTATGAATTTCAATCGCTTTGCGAATATGTTCTCGCTCTACCGCTTCGCTGACATACTGGTAGTCAATCCAACGATAGCCGTGGCTGGCAATTTCCCATCCAGCTTTAGACATGGCCATTGCGGCTTCGGGATGGCGCTGTAAGGCCATTGTCACCGCATAGACGGTAACGGGAAGCTGGCGCGAGGTAAAGATGCGATGCAGCCGCCAAAAGCCTGCGCGACTGCCATATTCATACATCGATTCCATGTTGAGGTTTCGCACGCCTAATAGAGGAGTCGCCCCAACGCTTTCGGATAAAAAGGCTTCAGAAGCGGAGTCACCATGTAAGATGCAGTTTTCTCCGCCTTCTTCATAGTTAATCACAAACTGGAGGGCTAATCGCGCCCGATCGGGCCAGTGGGGGTGAGGGGGATTTTGACCGTAGCCAATTAAGTCGCGGGGATAGGTTGGAGACATCGATCTTGATAAAAGAGCCAGTGTAGACGAAAAAGGATAAACCGAATCCCTGGGGCTACAGTTATTATTGACCAAAATTGAGGTTTTGCTGTTTGCACTGCATCCTTAAGGTGAGCCTATGGGAAGTAGCTTTGCAGGTAGCTTAAAACAATCTGTTTTGTCTCTTCGATCAATCGTTGCCGAAATGTTGGCTCTTGGCTAAGGGATAGCCATAGTAATGTCCCTACAGTTTTGACTAGCACAAAGGCGATCGCCTCATAGTCGGCAGGTTCTAATCTGGCGTCGCGGTTGGCTAAGGAACTGGCTAACTCCCGAATTAACCTGGCATCAGTGGCTTCATCAATTTCTTGTAATTCGCGGATCGTTCCCTGAGTCTCCATATAAATGGCATAGTAGCTGGGGTTCTCAGTAAAGAAGCGATCGGTGGTATCGATCAACCTGTTGGCGTAATCTGACAAAGAGAGTTTGGCGAGTTCTGCCTCATCAAGGGTTGTTAGCGCTTGATGTAGCTTGTCTGCATGGCGTAGTGCCAATGCTTGCAGAATGGCGGCTTTGTCTGGAAAAAACTGGTAGAGCGACCCGATTGGGACTTGAGCGTGAGTGGCGATCGCATTCGTCGTTGTTGCGGCGTAGCCCTGACTCGCAAACAGTTCTTCGGATACGTCCAGAATGCGATTGACCCGCTCTTGGCTGCGGGCTTGCCTGGGTTTGCGGCGCATTCCGCTTGCGGTTGAAGGGCTTTCAGACATTAGCGTTCTCCCTGGCTTAAAAATAAATGAGGATTACTCACGTTTTGCTTGACAAACAATGAGGAATTCTCCTATTTTATAAACATGAGCAATGCTCACATATTAGCTCGGTTTGCTCCACAGAGCCACGCTATGACCCAGAATCTACTAACTGCTCTGAAAGCTAGCTTTGCCTATGCCAGTATGCGCTCTTGCGGTCTTCTGCAATATGGCTATATCAGGTTTCGTTGTGTTCGCGACCAGTGTTTTCTGTGGTTGGTGCTGGCGATCGCGCTGCTGAAGTTACCTTTTGCCTCAGAAGTAGAACGGATGTCTGTACAAATCCGCTATTTCAGTGCGATCGCCCGGATTGATTTCCTCAGTATCTACGAACTGCTCAATGACTTGCTTTGGTAGAAACCGCTCAACGTTTAATTTCTGGGAGTAATGTTTTATGGCACTCATCAATTCATCTATCTCTGACGCTTCCGAAAGTGGGGGAAAAGATTGTCAACGGACAACCCCTGAATCAACTCAGATGCAGATCGTCCTTCTCGGTGATGGAGAAATCGAACGCGCAGCTACAGTGATGGCTGGTGCCTTTGCAAGCGATCCTCTGGGACTCTATATTCTGCCCGATCCGCAAAATCGGTTAACCATGCTGTCCTGGTTTTGGCGTCAAGCGTTGCATCGCAATCACCTATACGCAGGCAACTATACCACTGCTGGTGAAATCCGGGGTGTTGCCAGTTGGCTGCCTCCCGGTGCGCCTCGAGAAACGCTTTGGGATCTGTGGCAACCGTTCTGGCAGGTGTTGCGCTGTGCGGGTTGGCGGAGTACGTATCGCTGCCTTGCTCTGTTGGAATTCGTAGAAAGACTGCGCGATCGTCATTGTTCTTCCCCCCATTGGTATCTAGACGGGCTAGCAGTTGCCCCGGAAAGCCAGGGACAGGGAATTGGTAGTTTACTGTTGCAGCCCGTGCTAGAACGAGTCGATCGTGAGGGTCAGACCTGCTGTTTGTACACCTCCACGGAGCGCGCTGTACGCTTTTACCAACGCCAAGGCTTTACCGTTTGCGAAGAAGTCCGCTTTCAAACCCAGGCTCCTCCTTTGTGGTACATGGTGCGATCGCCTCAATAAAGGTCGCCTCTCGTTGTGGGGGCGATCGCGATAACGTTCAAACCACTGAGAACTTCAGTTTTACTCTATCCGTACCAACCCAGTATTAGCCGTCGCCGTTGCGCTCGATCTCGGACTCAATAATTTCTTTGACCAACTCTGGCAGCTCTTTTTCTAAACTGATAGCTCTTTGCTTGAGTTTTTCATAAACTTCAATATCCTCGCCTTCCCAGAGTAGATCTATTCTTCTAACCTGCCGCATTGCTATATGCTCATAGTTTTCTGGATACGCCCAGTAGCAAGATAAGCAAATCGCCTTATCCTTAATGCTGTTCCAGTTTTCACAATGTTCGCATGACCAAGATTTTGCCCGGTTAGCAGAACCACAAAGAAGCATGAAATTTTCTGGAGCCAGATCTGGCTCGCCATCCACTTCAAAAGGAACGCGATGATCGATTTGCAACTCTCGTTCATCTACCTCTTCAAGATAAATAAAACACTTGCATCCGTATCTGTTAATTAGCGACTTTTTAATTTGCTTAGATAAACCTGTTCTTCCAGAGAGACGCGCAAATCTTGCTTTGCTGATGTCTCCAAACCGATATGCAGCTATTTTCCTCCCATCACTTCCAGTCACACGAAAAGTCTCTAGCGGGATGCCGTTTTCTCTAACGTCTCTAGCTGCTCTTGGAGGATGGTTATAACCGTAAATTTCTTTCAAATCTTCAGTTGTGATAAATCCGTGTTGCAAAATATGATCGATAACCGCCTTCGGTCTCTTTGCTGTTATGGAGCGGCAAAGTTCCAAGAAGTCATCTGGTAGTTGCTGCAAATTCTCCATGTTTTTCTAGGAGGGTTAATTGCTTTGACTTCCCGCTCGTATAGCGGAGGTTATTAATTTGATTGGTCGCTAGCCTTCTGGATAAAGTTGACGATAAGTATAATGATTCAATTGTGGTTTCTTCTTTACCCAGTAACGTAGACTGTGAAGACCTTCCCACTTTAATTTCAATCCTTTCAAGGTTTAAGCTCTTAGGAAGAATTTTGCCAAAGGTCTTGTCCCCTAACTTTCCATCATAGCTAATTGCAAACGCGGCTTTTTTTCGATTTAAATGTTCAATGACTAATACAAAGTCATCGAAATTGATTCCAGACAGGTATCTTGAATCTCTATTGCCACATACACCTTGATAGGGAGGGTCTATATAGATAAAATCACCCTCTTGAATTTGCTCTAATACTTCTTGATAATCCCAATTCGTAAACTTGCACCTGCCTTTAAGTAGGCTAGATACACCTACTATATTTCTTCTCATCGTCTCAGGTCGCGTTCCTTTGCGTCTCTTGTCTGGGCTTTGATTAAACCGTCCCTCAGAATTGTAACGCACTGAACCTTTAACACATCTTGCTAGTAAATAAAGGAATAATTTGGGATCGTTATTCTCATTAAATCTTGACCTGACCTCAAAATAATGGGCGATGGAATCAGGATGTTGCTCATTCCATAGGTCTAGGTAGAAATCCGCTATCTCGTTCGGTTTTTCTATCGCTAATTCTAATAGCTCAATGAGAGGCTTATTCAGATCGTTAAGCCAGAAACTACGGGTCATCTGATTTGCAGATGTAGCCACACTCATTGCGGCAGTTCCAGCGAAAGGCTCTACCAACCTGCCGATCTTTTTAGGAAGGAATTGGAGGATGTGCTTTGCTAAAGTTCTTTTGCTACCTTGGTACTGAATGAAATGGGGTAGAGTCGCCATCGCCACACAAGAACAAACGATCTGCCAGCAGTTTAGCACGAGCGATACAGCGATCCTAAAGTAAACCTGAACTGTCTCCAACTCCTCCCACTATCCCTCAACGAACGCTTGTTAGGGGCGATCGCACTTTCGCTCATAACGTTCAAACAACCAAGATCGCCTTTGCATCAACGCCGAGATATCTTGGCTGTCTGCGTTAGAGTGGCACCCCCACTGATGGGGAATGCTAGCCTCAAGACTTGACTAAGAATTTCGATAATCCTGAAACTCGCTCCATTACAAGCATGAGCAGCGCCGTGGATACAATGAGTAGACCCGAAATGGCAGCAGCCCGGACATCTAAATCGTTTTCAATCATCGACCACATCCGAATCGGTAAGACTTCTGTTCTGGCATCCGAGAGAAAGAGAGAAACCGTAATATTATCGAACGAACTCAAAAACGCCATAAATCCGCCCGTAATCACCCCTTGTTTAATCAGCGGTAGGGTGACATGAAAGAAAGTGTAAGTGGAACTTGCACCTAAAACGGTTGAGGCTTCTCGCAAAGACTGCCCCAGTTGAGTCAAACTTGCTAGAGTTGTGCGAACCACATAGGGAATGCAAATCACCACATGGCTAATGACGAGGGTGACAAGCGAAAGCCGCCAGCCAATAGTGCTAAAGAAGGTGAGCATCCCTAAACCCACAGCAATTCCGGGTAAGGCAAGCGGCGACATCACTAGCGCATCCATTGCAGCCACCCAACGGGCGCGGCTGCTGCTCATGGCAACAGAGGCAGCAATTCCCAACACAATACAAAGAAGGGTTGTCCAGAAGGCAAGTTGCAGACTGGTACTGGTGGCTCTCCAGAGTTCAGGATAATTAAACAGGGCGAGATACCATTGCAGCGAAAAGCCTGGAGGCGGGAACCGGAGCGTTTGAGCTGAACTCAAGGAGGCGAGGAGGACAATCAAGGTTGGGAGGGTGAGCAAGATCAAGCTGAAGGCGCTAATTCCACCAATCAACCCGATAAATGAGAATCGATCGATGTGCGTGGCAGTAGCGGAAGTCGATTCTCGTGGCGATCGCTTCGTCAATTGCGTTGGGGAAACCGTTGACATGAGTTGGCTCCTTATCGAATATAAGCACGACTTTTTTGACCCAAGGCGCTGAGGCCAAAGACCACGGTTAAAACAACGGCGAGTAGGATAGCAGAGACAGCAGCAGCAAACGGGCCATTGAGCAGAACCACGGCCTGTTGATAAATCAGCGTTGGCATATACATCACCTGGCCGCCGCCGACAATGGAGGGGGTGACAAAGGAACTGACGGTTAGGGAAAACACCAACAGACACCCGGAGATGACGCCAGGGAGGGTTAAGGGGAAGGTGATTTTCCAAAAGGTGCGCCAAGCGCCACCCCCCAAGCTGGCAGAGGCGGCCGCCAAACGCGGATCGACCTGGGCAAGCGAGGCAACGATCGGTAGGATCATCAGGGGGAGTTGAATTTGAGTCATGGCGATCGCAACTCCCTGGTGAGTAAACAGCAGCCGGATCGGTTCGGCAATCAATCCCAAATTTTGTAAAAAGGAATTAATTAACCCCTGTCTGCCTAAAATAACGACCCAGCCGAAGGTGCGGACGACAGAACTAGTCAGCAACGGCAGCAAAATTAAGAAGGTTAAAAGGCTTTTCCATTTAGCGGGGGCATTGGCATAGACGTAAGCGACGGGATAGCCCAAAATCAGACAGGCGATTGTTACCTGAATTCCCAGAAAAACGGTATCGCCTAAAACCTTTAGATTCACCGTATCGCCAAAGAAGCGGAGGTAATTCGCCAAACTTATCCCGGAAGCACCGGGAGTCGGTTGAAAACTAGAGGCGAGCAGAAATACCAGGGGCGCAACATAAAATAAATGCAGGAATAGTGCCAGCGGTAGGGCGAGTTGCCATTCGCGAGGCGAAAATAATTTGAGATTCATCGTTGCAATTCTCCAGATTTAGAGAAGGTGGAACCCATCGAAAGTAAGGGGCAATTTCAGACGCATTCGCGTAACTCCGGACAAAAGAGTTCTCCAATCTTGGTGTATTCCACCGCTCCGCCGAGGCGGGTAACAGGTTTCATGGCGACGGTATTCACCAGACCTAACTCTGGACGATAGAGGTCTGCGCGTATGTGAAATCTCAACACGCGCCCCAAAACCATCACATTGGTTGCCCCTTCTACAGGCACAATTTGAGTTACCTGACATTCCATTGCGACGGGTGCCTCTGCTAGCCGAGGCGGGCGCACATCCACAGAGGCGACAGACGGCAAACCCGCCATTTTAAACTCGCTGACGCCATAGGCAAAGTCCAGCGAAGTCTGCAACATCGCATCGGCCATTGCTTCATTCACCACATGGCAAACAAATTCCCCCGTTTCTTGAACATTCCGCAAGGTGTCTTTTTCCTTTGGCTCTTTGCGGCGGTAGGAAACCGAAAACATCAGGGTAGGAGGAAATCCGGCGACGGCGTTGTAAAACGAGTAGGGCGCTAGGTTAGGAATTCCCTCAGCACTGATGGTAGAAATCCAAGCAATCGGACGGGGTGCAACAATGCTGGTGAGCAGGTGATAGGGAGCCGGATCGACCATTTCGGCCGGGACAAAGGACAGTATTGTATTTTCCATCGGGTTTTAGACTTGGACTTCTCGATCGAACTGTTCAATCCAGGCCGAGCGATTTTTATTGATTTCATTCCAATCTAGAAGTACGAGTTTTTCTAGAACTTCGGCTGAACGATTCCCCAATTTTTCTGCTAACACGCCCGATAGGGGAACATTGCGATTGGAGGGCAAGAAATAGTAAGGGGCCGCAGCCATTGCGGTTTGGACTTCTGTACTTAATGCCGCATTAATCAAGGCAGCGGCTAGCGCTATGTCTGCACTGGTGTTTTTGACAATTTGTTGAGCCGGACGCAGGGCAATTCCCCCCTCGGTTGGCATCACCCAATCAATCGATGCCCCCCTAGCTTTGAGGGCCATGACATTATTCAGATCGTGGGGGGCGATCGCAATCTCTTCCTGTTGAAACAGAGTCGCTAGCGCTCCCGCATTTGGAGCAATCCCGGCTAGATTTGGTCTGAGTTCTCGCAGAGCCGCAAACGCAGGCGCAATATTGGTTTCGCTACCGCCATTCATCTTGGCAATTTGCACCATCAGCGAAGTTCCCTGGGTCGTTTGCATCCCCTGCATCGAAACTCGACCCCGGTATTGAGCAGCCCACAAATCTTGCCAAGAAGTCGGCGGAGTGCTGACCAGAGCTGGATTGTAGGCAATTCCCATTACTTGAACGCCCGTTGTCGGCCCCCACCCTTCAGGATTTTGCAGTTCGCTCAGAACTTGATCGTAATTTTCAACTAAATCTACGGGTAGCGGTTCAAAAAGCTGCTCTTTTGCTGAAGCATTAAACGGCCCTTCATCGAGCAGAACCACATCAAAAGGGGGATTTTGAGGAGAGGCGGTCAGTTGAGCCACTTGCTCTAAAGAGACCATCGGCACTAGGGTGACACTTCCCCCAGTGGCTTGAACAAAGGCAGGAACTAAAACCTCTCGGTGAAATTGCTCCCAACTGCCAGCAAAGCAAGTTGCAATCAAGTTGCCACCGCTGGTTTGGGTTGTTGTACGATTGGGTGAATTCTGACCGCAGGCCTTGAGGAGCAGGCTCGTTCCCGCAAAGAACCCCGCTCCTAAAACAGCCCGACGCGTCATGCGGTTCCAGTAAGTCATAAAAGAAATGCTGATTGAGACGGTTTTCTAAGCATCCTGGGCGGCAAATAGCGAGCAGGCGCGGGCTGAAGCCAGTTCGAGATAGACGGTTGTTCCCGGTTCGAGGGCTGGCGTTCCGGCAATGCGCGGCTGAGTCACTTTAACTTTGGTATCGGGTGCAATGCGGATTTCGTAGGTAATGACAGCCCCTAGGGGAATTGCAATTTCTACTATTGCGGGCAAACAGTGGGTACTCGCTTGGGTTTTGATCCGGAAGTTTTCGGGCCGAATGGCGAGGGAAAGGGGACGATCCTGGGGGACATCGGTATCGGTAGAAATCAGGAGCCGTCCGCCGCCGGGAGCTTGTAAGAGATAGTCGTCTCCGTCTTGACCGATGAAGTTGACTGCTAAGAGGTTACAGGTGCCCACAAAGGTACTCACAAAGCGGGTTGCGGGTCGATCGTAGATGTTGGTGGGGGTATCAAATTGATGGATGGTGCCTTGAGACATGACCGCAATGCGATCGGACATACTCATGGCTTCTTCTTGATCGTGGGTGACGAGGATGGCGGTGACGCCTTGTTCGTGGAGCAACCGCCGGATCTCGATTTGCATATCGAGGCGCAGGTTTTTATCAAGGGCGCTAAAGGGTTCGTCGAGTAACAAGAGTTTGGGTTCTACGGCTAGGGCGCGCGCGATCGCCACTCGTTGTTGTTGTCCCCCCGATAGTTCGCTCGGATACCGTTTGGCTAAATGACCCAGTTGCACCAATTCCAGCATTTCTCCCACTTTATTAGAGATGCGACCGCGAGCAACTTTTTTAGCCCGCAGACCGTAGGCGATGTTGTCCCAAACGCTCATGTGAGGGAAGAGGGCGTAGTTCTGAAACACAATCCCAACGCCGCGTTGATTGGGGAGAAGGGACGCCACGGGTTGACCATCAATGCAAATTTGCCCCGAACTGGGATTGAGAAAGCCGGAAATGATTCTCAGCAAGGTGGTTTTGCCACATCCGCTCGGCCCTAGCAGAGACACAAATTCACCTGGCTCAATGGTGATGTTGATGTTGTTGAGCGCGAGCATTGCGCCAAAGCGATGCATGATTTGGTCTAGGGTCAGGCTATGACCGGAATGGCGCGCCGCTGTTGCCGATGCCACTGACGTTACCTGAGAATGGAGTTGTTCAACCGATTCCATCCTTTTATCCTCTTAAGTTAGTACAGATTGATGCCCAGTCTCGGTACGGGGCTAGGCTTGAACTTCGCGATTGAATCTTTCAATCCAAGCCGAGCGCTGCTGGTTAATGGTGGCCCAATCTAAGGTATGGGATTTTGTCATAAAGTCCCCGATGCTGGAAATATCCATAATCTCGGCAAATTCTGCGGGGAAGGGGGCGTTCTGGTTGGCCGGAATATAAAAGTAGGGGGAACCCACAACCGCCGATTGCACTTCTTGACCTAACATGGCATCAATGTAAGCCGCAGCCCGCTCGATGCCTGCTGTAGGTTTGCTGGCAATATTCAGGCTGTATCGGGCAGCCGCCGTCCCGGATTCGGGTAAGGCCATTGCGATCGGGACGCCTCGCGATTTTAAGGTCAAGACATCGTTGTGCCACATCGGGGAAATGTCGATTTCTCCTTGCTGGAAGAGCGTCAGCAGCGCGCCGGGGTTTGCTGCGACTCCGCTGATGTTGGAAAGGTTCTCTCGCAAGGCGGTGAAGGCGGCGTCAATGTTGGCTTCGCTCCCCCCCCGCAGTTTCCCTAACTCCACCATGAAGGAGGTGCCTAAAACGCTGTTCATGCTCACTAAGCCCACGCGCCCGCCAATGTTGCGGTTAAAGAGGGCTTCCCAGGAGGTGGGAGGGGTGGTAATGCGTTCTGAGTTGTAGGCCAGTACCACGCCTTGGGCATAGAAAATGGGGGCTAACCCGCGCGTATCTAGGAAGGATGGCTCGATATCCGATAGGTTCTGGCTTTTGTCTTGGGGAAAGGGTTGAATTAATCCTTCTCTTAAGGCGATGTCGTTTTGTCCGTCATCTAAGATTACGACATCAAAGGGGGGATTTTCTGGAGAGGCTTTGAGCCGCGCGACTTGTTCAAATGCCAGTAGAGGGAGGGCGCTAATTGAGATTCCGGTTTCGCGAGCGATGATGGGGGCGAGGGTTTCTCGGTACAGGCTGTCTGTGGTTCCGGGAAAGGAGGCGACGACTAATGGTCCTGCGATCGCGCTGCCGCTGGCGTTACTCCCCCCGGTGACGGAGGCGGTGGTGTTGGATTGAGTGCCGCATCCTTTGAGCGCTAAACTCGCTCCCATAAATAGCCCTGCCCCTAATACAGAACGTCGGGTCAGACGCTGAAGCGATCGATTACTCATAAACTGATTACTCCCCAGGAACGATAGATTGACAACAGCCACTTTGCATACAAATTTTGTATACAAATTAACTAGCTTGACAAAGCCTTAAACTATTTTGCTGCGTCTCTTTAGGTCGGGCGGCTCATTTCAATTGTTAAAACATTTCTCTAAAATAACCGTGTTTTTCAGCACACTTCTGCTCGTTTTTGACAAACCAAGGGGTGCTGAAGGCAGCAGACGTTAGACCTAAGAAGAAAAGATTGACAGCACGAAGCTTAAAGGCGTAATTTGATCTACAACTCGTTTCTCTTTGAGCAAAAGTTGTATACAAAGTTTGTACAAAGATTAGCGCTAAAAAAATGTATCTTTAACTACATTTAGCCGTGCAATTTTACTAATATCAACAAACCTTCAGATCTTTCGATGGCCAGTATGCGACAGCAACCAAAATCCGATCCAAAGCCGAGCGAAGAATTTATCTACACTGATTTATATAATGCGATTTGCGAGCGCCACCTGCCCCCAGATACGAAGTTAGGGGAAGCGATGCTAGCGGAACATTATGGCGTGAGTCGCACCATTATCCGCCAAGTGCTGCTGCGCCTATCGAGCGATCGCCTTGTGAAGCTAGAACCGAACCGGGGCGCATTTGTTGCTAGCCTCAGTTTAGAGGAAGCTCGGCAAATTTACGAAGCTTGGCGGTTAGTAGAAGCGGCGATTATTCGCGATGTAACACAATCCATTACGCCCGAACAAATTGCCTCATTGCGATCGCTCATCGCCGCCGAACGCGTCGCCTGTGACGAGCAAAACTATCCTTTACTCACCCGTCTATCAACGCAATTTCACGTTCAGCTTGCAGACTTGTGTCGCAATAAATTTTTAGGTCGATTCTTAAAAGAACTCATTCCCCAAACCTCCCTCGCCTACTTCTATGAAATTCGGAAAATGCCCGTTTGTACCAAAGATGAGCATAGCGAGATTTTAGAACTGATCGTTGCTGGAGATGCCGAAGCCGCAGTCAGCGCTGCCAAACAACACTTAGATGGGATTGAATCTTCCCTCAATGCTCGCGTCGCCTTCGATCGGCAAATGAGTTTGGTAGACAAGTTAATGTCACCAAACCCCGTTGCTAAAATCAGGAGTTTGTAGTTAAGGGCGATCGCAAGCTTCGAGGCGCTTAATCTAGCGATGTTCGCCTTGTATACCAAGCGTGAATAAAAAGAGTTTGCATGAACAATACAGGAGACTCAAAACCGCTTGATGCAATGATCGATTCGACTTCGTGGGGGGGGAGTATGGCAACATTCCGACCGTGAGAATCAAGAAATTCTTGAATCACCTCATCTGGAAACTCTGCATACTGCAACATCTGAGTCCAAAGCTCGCGGAGATTTTGATAGGCTGGGGTGGACATATCGGAGGATAAATCTGCGCTCACTAAATACCCTTGAGGGCGAAGTCGCGAAGCGATTTGATTAAAGAAATTTCGTCTCTCCTCTGGCTGCATCAAAAAGTGAGAGACTAAAAAGCAAGTTGCCGCATCAAACAATGGGGATGGGGGGAGTGAATCGAGATACCCTTCGTGCCAGGTGCAGCGCGATGCCACTCCGCATTCTTCAGCTTTTTGACGACAAACATCAAGCATTGCGATCGCCGGATCTACGGCGGTAAATTGCCATTGCGGAAATTCTTGGGCAAGATAAATCAATTCCAGGCCGGTTCCGACACCCACACACAGAATTCGAGCCTCATCAGAAAGCTGAGAAAGGATCAGGCGAGTCAGTAAATGAAGCGAATCGCGTAATGGAGCTATTTTAGCGACTCTGGTGTCGTAGGTAGAAGCGCGGTTTTGATCGAATACAACGGCGGATTCTTGATTTTGCATAAGACCATAAAATGAGTGCCAGCCCCATCCTGGCGCATTTTTTAGACAATCCGCCGGTTTTCGTTCAATTGACGATCGAGGAAATTGGCGCGAGGCGCGTTCCACTGGGGTTCGCCTAGCATGACCACAGAACACTGTAACTGTTTGACAACCTGAGTCGCCACATTATCAAACGCCAGTCCGCCGCCGCTGGTTCGCCGCCGGAGCGATCGCAAAACCACCAAATCCACCGACTGCGACGCCTCCAAAATCGCTTTAGTCACATCTTCGGCTGGAATCACCTGAATTTGGGAATCCGTATGAGGCGCGCCTTTTTCCACCAACAGGGTTAACTGAGATTTTGTCCAAGCCATCTGACTGGCGGAGGTTCGCGGGTTGCAAATATGCAGCAATAATACCTGCGCTTGATTGGCATCGGCGAGAATTTCGGCAAACCGAATCATCCGCATCGCTTGTTGGGTAAAATCCTTAACGGGGACTAAGATCCGCCGAATTTTAGTGGGAGAATCCAATAAATGCGTCACGGCTACCGGACAATGGGCCGCCCAAATTACGCTATCTAAGACATTGCCAAATAAACGCGCCCGCAATCCCGTGGTTTGGCTCCACCCCATGACAATTAAACTGGCTCGGCGTTCGCGGCTGGTGTGGCTAATCCCTTTAGCAATATTATCGTCAATCCGCAATAAGCCATTCACCGTGACTTCAAACCCTTCAGCTAGAGCGATCGCTTTTGCGAGTAGCGTTTCGCTTTGGCTCAAAGAGGCATCTAATTCCGGCGCATCCATGTGGGCAAAAGCAGGCGCGATCGCCACCGGAATCACTTGTCCCGACTCATGCTTGGCAAGAATAGCCGCCATTTCCACCAAATAATCTTCCGTATGGGGATTATAAACAGGCACCACCACCGTAAACGGATCTTCTGTCGGCTCCTCTTCCCATTGCGTCAAATCTGTAACTGACTCTAACTCAATCTCCGTCACCGTTGCCCGCTTCAGTTTAGGAGCCACCCGCGAAGTGATCAACGGCCCCACCGTTGACGTGACCAACATCAACACAATCACGCTATTGAGGACATCTTCCGTCAACAGTCCCGCCCGATATCCCACCAGCGTTGCTGCCAAAGTTGCACCCACCTGGGGGATGGACAGCGACCACATGGTCAGCATTTCAAGTCGGCTATAGCGATAGACCCACTGAGCCAAAAACGCCGCGACAAATTTACTAGAAATTAACCCAATCACAATCGCCAGCGTTAGCTTAAGAGCGCCTAAGCTAGCGATAAATGCAGGTAAATTAATCAGCAAGCCTAAATTAACAAAGAAAATCGGAATAAATAAAACGCTACCGACAAAAACAACCTTTTCTTTAACTGGTCCTTCCCCAATCGCATCATTAACCGCTAAACCCGCTAGGAAAGCGCCCACAATCTTTTCCACGCCGATTAACTCAGCTCCAAGGGCCGCTAAAAACAGAGCCATCAGCACAAATAAGAACTGGTTGCCCTCATCATCTCCCGAACGGCGAAAAAACTCTCGACCAGCCCAATCAAAGCCAAATAGCACCACAAGTGAATAAATCGCCAGCGAGCCTAGGAGGATGAGCAATTGAGTTAAGGTAAAGCTTCCCGCTTGAATCCCGATACAAATGGCTAAGACCAATAATGCGCCAATATCGGTAAAAATCGTCGCGCCAATCGTCACCGTCACAGCCTCATTGTTGACAATGCCCAAGCGCCGGACAATGGGATAGGCGAGCAGCGTGTGAGAGGCAAACAACGAACCGATTAAAATCGCCGGATTCCAATCAAAGCCAAACGCCCGCCCGACGACCGTTCCCATCACTAAGGGCACGATAAAGGTGAAACTGCCAAAACCCATCGACCGATTGCGCGTGCGGCGAAACTGTTCCATGTCTACTTCCAGACCCGCCACAAACATCAGATAGACTAGGCCAATATCTGACAGCAGATGCATGGTTTCGGACTCGGTACCTAAAAGCCCTAAGCCATTTGGCCCCAAGGCAATCCCCGCAGCCAACAAACCCACTAACCCTGGCAGTTGCAGCCGTTCCACCATTAATGGAACAGTTAAGATAACAACCAGCAAAATTGCAAAGGTGACGATCGGTTCCATAAACTCAGAGTGAATAGGCACCAGCATCGAACGCGAACTGAGGCGGCGTGCAGCGTCCATGCGAGTGAAACGACAACTGCACTCGCCGTTAGAGAAGATAATCTCCTGCCGCTACCTTGGTAATCGGTTCAATAATGGATTTGGCTTAGGATATAGCGCAGACGGTCGTAATCATCTTTCAAGAGAACGCTGAGGGTGCGTCCGGCTTGAACGAGCCACGTTCGATCCGCTTGGCGGAGTTGATAGATATCGCGAATTGCCGAGGCAGCCAGCGCATCTACAGGGGCCCCAGGAAATTGCAGCAGAGTTCTGAGAAAATCCAGTTGTTCGCTGAAGTGAATCACTTCTTCTGGGGTGCATTGGTAGACCGCTTGGTGAATTTGGGGCGGACGAGGCGGTAAGTGTTGGTAGGGGAGGGGCAATCTAGTTTTGCCATTCCCTGGTTCAACTGAAGGGACAAACCCGACAATTGCAGCCCGAAACTCTGTTTTGAGCATTGCAAAGATTTGGGGCTGTTGTTCGCGCAGTTCTTCTAGAGATAGCCCTAACGCTCGCGCCCGATGCACGGAGTCAATCGGGCTAGTGGTGGCATGATAAACGACCGCATAAACTTGATTGCCCGATTCTTCATCGGCGGCTTTGACGAAGGTGCCAAAGGCCGGCATGATCGGAAAGCTGAGGTTTTCGGGTTCGAGACACTGAGCTAAGAACTCGGTGGTTGCGGTTTCAATCACCTCAGCAATATGGTTAGGATGGCGATCGCTCTTTTCAAACTGCGGCAAGGGTAAGCGCATAAGTCTAGCGTCCTTTAACGCGAACGTTTAAGCCTCAATCCGCAACCGCAAACCCTTACTTCTTGCGACCTGCTGTTGCGTCAATCAGTTCGAGTTCCGCTAGCCGAAAGGTGACTAGCTTATCCCAGTTGCCGCCTTCAAACAAAACCGCAGCTTTGCCATCGGTGACGCGCTGCACCTGACCTTGAAAGCCGTAATACGTATCGCCTGGGTTTTTCACCTTAACGGCCGATCCCGGTAGAATCATCTGTTTTTCTCAACTCAGTGAAATAATCATCAACTTTTTTAGCTTAATTCATCCCGGCGAAAGCGCGAAGCGCTCTTGATTACATTGCTAATCTTTCAAAATCGCCGTTTTTGCTGGTGATTGGCCACGGACTCCACCAACCCAATCGCCAGAAAGTTAGTCAGCAACGCCGAACGCCCGTAACTCATCCAAGGTAAGGGAATGCCAGTCACTGGGGCCAAACCAATCGTCATGCCAATGTTCACAACCACCTGAAACACCACCATCGACAGGACGCCAATGG
This sequence comes from Desertifilum tharense IPPAS B-1220, assembly GCF_001746915.1. Taxonomy (NCBI): domain Bacteria; kingdom Bacillati; phylum Cyanobacteriota; class Cyanophyceae; order Desertifilales; family Desertifilaceae; genus Desertifilum; species Desertifilum tharense. The sequence continues at coordinate 16,094 of NZ_MJGC01000071.1, read as the reverse complement.
CTAAGAGGGAACCAAAGTTATCTTGGGCGTTTTGAGCAATCAAAACTAAGCGCAGGCAAATCAGCCAAAACACCGCCAACATAGCGACGCAGCCAACAAACCCCAATTCTTCGCCAATGGCAGAGAAGATAAAGTCTGTGTGTTGTTCGGGGATAAAGTTCAGTTGGGTTTGAGTCCCCTGATTTAAACCGCGTCCCCACAGTTCTCCGGCACCAATGGCAATCCGCGATTGAATCAGGTGATAGCCACCGCCTAGGGGGTCTTTTTCGGGATTGAGGAACAGAATCAAACGGTCTTTTTGGTAGTCTTTGAGCAATCCCCACAGGAAGAAGCCCAGTTCTCCGGCGGCGAAGTTCACCCCCACTGCGCCAATACTCCCCAAGCGCGGCCACGGTAAGCTAAACCAAGCAACGATGGCGAGCAAGACGGCCCAAATTAACCATCCGGGCAGATAAATATTGAACAGAATGGCTGAGACCACTGGAGAAACTAACAGCACGAGCCATCCCGGATTGGCGTTTCCCCAATAGAGCATTCCCAGCGTAATCGCCCCAAAAACTAGCGAGGTTCCTAAGTCGGGTTGCAAGAAGACTAAAATCCAAGGCACGAGGGCAATCCCCAAGGTTTTGAGCAACATGGGGATGGTGGAGGCGGTATTGGTATGGAGCAAGCAAGCTAGGGTAATAATTAACCCCAATTTGGCAAATTCCGAGGGTTGGAGGTTGAAGCCACCGATGGTAATCCAACGCTGCGCCCCTAGGGCGGTTGTCCCAATAAAAATAACGGCAATTAGGGAGAGGTTGGTGATGGCATAAATGACCCATTGCAATTGCAGGAGATTTTTGTAGTGCCATCGCGCCAAAAGCATCGCCAGCACTAGACCAATCCCGCCGACTAGCCAGTGCTGCCACCAATCGGTCCATCCCAGGTTCAGCTCTGTGCTGCGAATCATAATCCCCCCAATGGTTGTTAGTCCGACTGAGAGGAACAGCAGCAACCAATCAACTCGCTGCCAAGGGTAGAGGAATGAAGTCCAGTTCACGCGGCGCATTAAGCGTTTTTGCAACATAGTTGGGGATGTCAAAGGTGTGAGATCCGATCTTAGAATTCTCGCCCCAGGATTGGGCAATGGGTTGGGATTTTAGGTTAAGGCAGCTACGGACACTTTAGCAGCGATCGCGCGGGCGATCGCACTCAGGGCCTTGGCGGAGGCCGATTCGGGCTGACCGACTACAATAGGAATCCCGGCATCGCCCCCTTCTCTCAGGTTGATTTCCAACGGAATGCAACCCAACAAGGGCACGCCTAACTCTTTAGAGGTTTTTTCGCCACCGCCCGATCCAAAAATGTCATATTGGCGATCGGGTAAGTCGGGCGGAATAAAATAGCTCATATTCTCCACCATCCCCAGAACGGGAACGCCCATTTGCTGGAACATTTTCAGCCCCTTACGCGCATCGAGCAAGGCCACCGTTTGCGGCGTGGTGACAATGGCTGCCCCCGCCATCGGTACCGCTTGGGTGAGGGTGAGTTGAGCGTCCCCCGTACCGGGAGGCATATCTACAATCAGATAATCGAGTTCTCCCCATTCCACCTGGTAGAGAAATTGCCGAATCACACCATTCAACATCGGCCCGCGCCAAATGACTGGCTGATCGCGATCGATTAAAAAGCCCATTGAAACTAATTTAACGCCATGATTAAAGGCCGGTTCTAAAACCTCTCCTTTTTCGGTGGCTTGCACTTTCACCTGGGCGCTCTCTAAACCCAACATGGTTGGAGCATTGGGGCCATAAATATCGGCATCAATTAAACCCACTTTGGCTCCCGTTTGCGCCAGCGCTACAGCAACATTAACCGCCACTGTGCTTTTGCCTACGCCTCCTTTTCCTGAAGAAATGGCGATAATATTGCGAATTCCCGGAATTCCTTGGCGGTCGGGTAAGCTATTTTTTTGTTGGGGAATTTCTGCGGTGACTTCCACTTGTACGTCAGTCACGCCGGGGAGTTGTTTAACCGCTTTTTGACAATCTTCGACAATAAATTCGCGCAACGGACAAGCAGGCGTTGTCAGCACCAAGGTAAAGCGAACAACGCCCGCTTCATCAATCGCCACATTGCGAATCATGTTTAGCTCGACCAAACTTTTTCGCAATTCGGGGTCTTGAACGGGTCGTAAAACTTCTAAAACGGATTGGGTATCGAGTGAATTAGACATCATCGGTGAATGGCAATGATTTGGAGTCTGTATAAGGGAGATTCTTTATAGAATCTTAACGTTAAGTGTTCGGACTCCCTCATGCGGCATTCGCCCCCGGTTAAAAACCAAAGTCCATTGAGTTGGGATGAGCCGTCGAACTCTCGACGCTTGGGGTTCCCGCAGTGGCTTGTTCGGCGGCTTGAGCCAAGGCAGAAGCCACCTGTGCGGCATAGGGGCGGGTGAGCAACCACACCAGCGGCGACAGCCATCCCCGCAAGTTCACAGAATAGGAAATGCGCGTGCCGCACACGGTAGACTCTACTTGATAGATGACTCGCTCTTCAATCCCTGGCATCGCTAAAACGCGGACGCTCATCAGTTCTCGCGGATTCACGCATTCGACAAAAATCCGAATGGGAATGGGGCTAAAGCGAGTCACGGCTTGATAAATAATCCCCGGTTTCGCAATCAATCCTTTGGGGACATAGGTTTTTGCAATCAGGGGATGCCAAGAGACATCGGCTAAATCGGCGATTTTTTGCCAAAGTTCATCGACTGAGGCAGAACTAATCGTGCGGTAGGTTCTCACGAGAGAGCAACGAACTTTGCAGCTATTGCGACGAACGAGTTTAGAAAAAAACTTAGGGATCAATCGTCTCACCCTTTCCTCCAGGTTAGACACTCAAGAGCACTGATTTAATCTTAGGAACTTGATTGAGGAGCGCTGGTCAACTTTTTTTGCGCTTTTTCTCAAATTGTGATGTTAAAGACCTTATTCGAGTTAGGCTAGGTTAGCATCTGGCGCTAGACACAAAGAAGAGAGTTAAGAATTATGTCGAGACGCTTTTGGTGTTGAGGCGGCGATCAAATCTAATATCATTGTTTTTTTTGAAGAATTTCTACACAATCGATCGAGTATATGACGATGTCTTCGACACCCACTAGCACTCCTGTCAAAACGACACCACCGACTGATTCCCAAGCGCGGGTCAGTCAGTTTATGAAGCAACTGCAAGATGAAATTTGTCAGGCTCTAGAGCAGCTAGACGGGCAGGGAACATTTAGGGAAGACAGTTGGACGCGCGAAGAGGGCGGCGGCGGTCGCTCGCGCGTGATCCGCGAGGGCAGTGTCTTTGAACAAGGCGGGGTCAACTTCTCGGAGGTTTGGGGAACTCAACTGCCGCCTTCGATCTTAAAGCAACGACCGGAAGCGCAAGGACATGGGTTTTATGCGACGGGAACTTCAATGGTTTTGCATCCGCGCAATCCCTATGTGCCAACGGTTCACTTAAACTATCGCTATTTTGAGGCCGGCCCGGTTTGGTGGTTTGGAGGCGGTGCGGATTTAACGCCGTACTACCCGTTTGCTGAAGATGCGGCCCATTTCCACAAGACCCTGAAGGCGACTTGCGACCAGCATCACCCCGAATACTATCCGGTGTTTAAGCGCTGGTGCGATGAGTATTTTTATTTGAAACATCGCCAGGAAACGCGGGGTGTGGGCGGGATTTTCTTGGATTATCAAGATGGGGACGGGCCGATCTATCGCGGCCCTGACTCGGCCGGCCCGGCAGCCTCATACTCGCAACAGGTGGGCGTTCTCCCGGCGCGTAGTTGGGAAGAGTTGTTTGCGTTGGTTCAAGCTTGCGGTCGGTCTTTTATCCCCAGTTACGTGCCGATTGTCCAACGGCGTCAGGGGATGGAATATGGCGATCGCCAACGCCAGTTTCAACTCTACCGCCGGGGACGCTATGTGGAGTTTAACTTGGTTTACGACCGGGGAACGATCTTTGGGCTGCAAACCAATGGCCGCACTGAGTCGATTCTGATGTCTTTACCGCCGCTGGTGCGCTGGGAGTACGGGTATCAACCCGAACCTCAGTCTCCAGAGTCCGAACTGTACGAAACATTTTTGAAGCCTCAAGATTGGGCGGACTGGTCGCCACCGAGTTCTGCGGGTTAAGAAAAACTGGGGTCTTCGGAAAAAGAATAGCCGCAGGGGGTCTCAACCTCTACAATTGAACAGTTGCGTTCAATTCCGGTGAAGACCCCGCTCATTTTGCGGAACTTCACCCCAACAGACGCGATCGCCTTAAGCCATTTTGGTCTAACATCAAGAGCTTGAGACTTGTTGCGAATCGACTTGTGATTCTACAATCAACCCAAATGTTCACCATTCCCAGGGGAAGGTAGACGACTCAGATGGAGCAAAAAACATACACAACCCAAGATGGGACTACTGTGATTGTCTTAACACCCACAGGACGCCTAGACATTACGACGGCTTGGCAATTTCGCCTAAAGTTACAAGAGTGTATTTCTAAACTTAGTCGTCACGTAGTCGTGAATTTGGGTCAGGTTAACTTTATTGATAGTTCCGGCTTAACCTCCCTGGTGGCTGGAATGCGAGATGCCGAAAAGGTTAAAGGCAGTTTTCGCATTTGCAATGTTCACCCGGAAGCCAAATTGGTGTTTGAAGTCACCATGATGGATTCTGTGTTTGAAATCTTTGAAACTGAAGAAGAAGCGTTAGAAGGGGTTCCGCGCGGAATCGCGAAGTAAAACGCTCTTTGGTTTCAGAGGATGAGGTTTGAGAGTTTGCTGACCCGCGTCAGCCTCAACTCCCTCCTCTCAGACTCGGCTAGCTGGGGTTCCTCAAACTTTCTGCGGGAATCTGGTAGTCTTGTTGCTTGATGAAGCGATAGGGACCTAGGATTGCTCCCCAAAGGGCTTGTCCCGTAACGGGATCGATCCCTTTGTCATAACTGAGGAATTCGATCGCCTCCTGGGGATTTTCCCGATCTAAAGCGATCTCGAAGCCAAGATGGACTTGGCGGATCTGTTGCTGATAGGGGAAACAGCAACGGGCATTTGGCGGTAGGGTTGCTAAAAAGCGATCGCCCTGAGTTGCGGTGAGGTTGCGAGCGACCTGCAACCGACATTCGGGCAAAAATTCTAAATCTTCAGCGCCCAAACTCTCTAAACGTTTAGGCTCGCGTCCGGCTCCAGACAATGCCTCTGGATTTTGAGGCATGTAGTATTGAATGGCGATCGCGCCCGATGACGGGTCAGATTGATAAAGATGCAAAATCCGCTGGCGGTACGGTCGATCGAGCTTGAGGGTATTGGCTTGTTCGGCAAAAAAGGTGATTCCCGGTTCCGCAAATAAAGGGGTTGGCAAAGGACGCTGCCACAACCGCAAGCGCACGTACCAACTCGGATCGGCGATCGCTTGTTGTTCGTTTTCAAATTCTCCCGCCAGATAGCCAGCCAGGGTTAAGAGTTCCAGAGAAAGCTTCATTTGCTTGGGGATCGACTCCACGAAACTTCTTTCAACTTACGGCAAAAACTGCCCTTGAGTTGGCAAACGCACGGATAAAAGAGACAATGGGATCGCATCCTCTATCAATTGTCTTGTGTACTCGTGAACAACGTCCGCACGCTATCAGATACAAAGAGAGCCTTTTACACCTACCACACCCGCCCGATTAACTCAATTTATCGTCGGGTCGTGGAAGAAATTATGGTGGAAATGCATTTGCTTTCGGTGAATGTAGACTTTCGCTATGACCCTATCTATGGGCTAGGCGTTGTCACCGCTTACGAGCAGTTTATGCAAGCCTACGCACCGGAAGCTGACAAAGTTTCAATTTTTAAAGCGATTTGCCAATCTATCGAAGACGATCCGCAGCGCTATCAAGAGGATGCTCGCCGCCTAGAAGAGTTGGTACAAACCTTATCGGAAGCGGATTTGATCGCCAGCTTGAGCCAGCCGGATAACTTAGCAACGCCTCAACTGTTGCGGGAAATCGTTTCGGCGATCGCGCACAATCCCAAATTTAAATATAGCCGTCTATTTGCCATTGGCTTATACTCCTTGTTAGAAAAAGCGAATGCCGCAGGACTCCAAGATGAAAAACAGCGCAACGATACCCTCAAGCAAGTGAGTACAGCGCTACATCTGCCTGAAGAAAAATTGCAAAAGGACCTCGAACTGTATCGTTCTAACTTAGAAAAAATGGCCCAAGCCCGCATCGTGATGGAAGATGCGCTACAAGCGGAACGCAAAAAGCGCGAACAGCGCGAACAACAACGCGCCGCCGCCAATTCTCCCTCAGAGACTCCCCCCTCCGAAAGTTAAGGCGCGAACAAATCGAAAAGTATCAACCACTGAGTCAAAAGCTCGGTGGCTTTCAAGTTTTGGGGAGATTTAAGCTTATAGCAAAGTGCTGTTGCTTTAGCACGCCAAGTAGCGGTTAAAACCGAGTAAGTCTTATCCTTTGAGCAGTTTAGTCTGTCCTAACCCTACTGAGTACAGCTATAAAATAAGCTAAACTTAACCGAACTGTTTTTTGACACCGCTGCTTGGCGTACGCTACAGCACTTTGCGATAGAAGCCATGCTACAACTGCAAGCCGAAACTCCTGACGATTTCACCGCTATTCGCCAAGTGGTAAGCGAGGCATTTTGTCAACCCCAGGAAGCCAATTTAGTCGAAACAATTCGTCATTCCGATAACTTTATTCCGGCATTATCCCTGGTGGCGAAACAGGAGGGAAGAGTTGTTGGATATTTGCTGTTTAGCGCGATCGCGATTGTAGCAGAAACCCAGGTCTATCGCGCCTTAGCGTTGGCTCCCCTCGCCGTGCAGCCAAAATGGCAAAAACAAGGAATTGGCACACGCTTGCTTCAGTATGGCTTAGAACGATGCCAGAATTTTGATTATCCGGTGGTGATTGTTTTAGGACATCCGGAATTCTATTCCCGCTTTGGGTTCCAAACGGCTAGCCAGTTTAAGATTTATCCGCCGTTTGAGGTTCCCGATGAAGCGTTTAGGGTGCGAGAAAATCAACCCGGAAGCTTGCAATTTATTTGCGGAAAGGTGCAATATCCTCGCTATTTCGAGGACGTTTAACGCTTATCCCTGTTTAAACCTATGCTTAAGACTCAATCGGAAATTAGCGATCGCGCTAGCTTTTCCCAGATTCGCTATGCTCAGTGTTGGGAAGATGCCGATATTTTACTCGCCGCTTTAGATATTCAGCCGGGGGATACCTGCTTGTCGATTGCTTCGGCGGGAGATAATACCCTTGCTATGCTAGCGCGATCGCCCCAAAAAGTCATTGCCCTCGATCTCAATCCGGCACAGTTAGCTTGTTTGGAGTTGCGAGTGGCAGCCTATCGCGAGTTAACCCATCCTGAATTATTAATTCTAATCGGTAGCGATGGCAATCCCCAGCATCGCGGCTTAAGAACCTCTCTCTACCGCCGCTGTCGCGCCGACTTATCCCCGGAAGTTCGGCAATTTTGGGATAGTCGTCCCCAAGATATTCTCCAGGGAATTGGTCATGCGGGTAAATTTGAACAATATTTTCAGATTTTTCGCCGTTACGTCTTGCCTGGGGTGCATGGGCGCGATCGCATTCTACACCTGTTGCAGGATAAATCCCTAGAGGCGCGACAGCACTATTACCAAACCGTTTGGAATACTCCCCAGTGGCGTTGGATGTTTCGCCTATTTTTCTCCCGTTTTGTGATGGGGAACTTAGGACGCCATCCCAGTTTCTTTAATTACGTAGAAGGCAGCGTTGCCGAGCAAATTTTATCACGAACAACCCATGCTTTAACAACCCTCAATCCCGCCCTCAACCCTTACCTACAGTGGATTTTAACCGGACAGCACTTAACTGCATTGCCGTATCATTTGCGACCGGAAAATTTTGAGGCAATTCGGAGTCATTTATCGGCTTTAGAATGGCACTGCGGTTCTGTGGAGTCTTTTTTAGACCAAATGGGCGACAATACCATCGATCGCTATAATCTCAGCGATATTTTTGAGTATATGTCTATTGAAAACTATCAGCAACTCTTGCAGCGTTTGGTGCAAGCTGCGCGTCCCGGTGGCAGAATCGCCTATTGGAATATGCTAGCACCGCGTCGCTGTCCGGAACAGATGTATTCTACCGTGCGTTCGCTTACCGAGTTGGCGCAATCTTTACACCAACAGGATAAGGCATTTTTTTATAGTGCTTTTAATATTGAAGAAGCGATTGGCGTGAGGAATTGCGTTTTAGATAGCCGTAGTTCAAGTTACTCCTGTTAGGCATTGTCATGATACTCGCGTCTCAACCTCCCATCATCTCTCCCTGGCTAGGTATCGGTTTAGTCCTTGCTATTTTAGGCGGATTAATGACGGGTTTGCGCGTTTATCAGCGTCGTTTTTCTCCCCATCCCGAATGGGTGCGAAAATGCCTGCACATTGGTATGGGAGGGGTGACGTTAAGTTTCCCGTGGCTGTTTTCTTCCCAGTGGCCGGTAATTTTGCTGGCGATTTTGGCCGTTAGTTTACTATTATCGGTTAAGCTGATTCAGCCTTTCAATCAACAACTGGGTAGCGTTACGCATGGGGTATCGCGAGAATCGCTAGGGGAAATCTATTTTCCGATTGCCGTTGCGCTCATTTTTAGTCTATCTCAGGGGAATCCGATTTTATTTGGCATTCCCATGTTGATTTTAACCCTAGCCGATGCTCTGGCCGCTTTAATTGGCATTCGCTATGGTTTGCATCCCTATACCACCTCAGAGGGGAACAAAAGTGCGGAGGGTTCTTTTGCCTTTTTTACCCTCGCCTTTCTGAGTACCCACGTACCCCTATTGCTATTTACCCCAGTGGGAAGAATCGAAACGTTGCTGATTTCGATGACACTGGGTCTATTAGTGATGTTACTCGAAGCGATCGCTTGGAGGGGACTGGATAATCTGTTTATTCCCCTTGGGGGGTATATGCTGCTGAAATCTTTCTTGGCGATGGATGTCACAGCCTTAATCGTGCAGCTTGCCGCTACCCTGATTTTAGTCGTCTTTACCCTATCTTGGCGCAAACAGACCACCCTCAATGATAGTGCCACCTTGGGGGCCGCTTTTGTGGGATATTTAAGTTGGACCCTAGGGGGTTGGCAGTGGTTACTTTTTCCCTTAATTCTGCTGATGGGTTATACGCTGTGGTATCCCTGGAAAAACTACTACCACGAACGCTGTCATACGATTTATGCGGTGATTAGCGTTGCGTTTACGGGAGTTCTCTGGCTATTTTTGTCGCAAATTTTCCACGCCGATAGCTTTTTTTATCCTTATACCCTGGCATTTGCGGCGCATCTGACTATTATTGATGTTGCGGTTCCTAAAAATTGGGCTGACTTGCCTCAGCGTCAATGTATCAGTTTGGCTATTTTAAAAGGTTGGGTGTTGATTTATCTTCCCTTCCTCGCCATCCAAGGCTTTTCTACGCTAGCGTTAACCCAAAGTGCGATCGCACTTCCGGCAATTGCGTTAATGGCGATCGCATTTTTATGGGTTCAATCAATCTTACACCCAAACCCCAACGATATCCCTTTGTGGATGAGCCGCGCCGGAATTGTCACCTTGGGTTCGCTTTTGAGTTTAATTCCCTTCTACTGGTTAGCTTAGTTTAAATGAGTTCTCTTTCCCCTGACGGCCATTGCGAAATTACTCAGAATAACCAGCTTTTGGCGCAATGTTCTCTGTGGTGGCGAAATACCCCCCCGTATCTCAACGAGAAACTGGGCTATATCGGACAGTATGGCGCAAATAGTCGGGAAGCCAGTCATGCCTTGCTGCACCAAGCCTGTCAGAAACTAGCCAGCCAAGGGTGTACAATGGCGATCGCGCCGATCAATGGTAATACCTGGAATTCCTATCGCTTTATTACCTATCGGGGAAGCGAACCCCCCTTTTTCCTCGAACCCGATAACCCCAATGAATGGGTAGGCGATATCCTCAGCTTTGGCTTTTCTCCCTTCGCCGAATATTATTCCGCACTGACAACCGATTTAACCCAACTTGACCCCAGATTAAACCGAGTGCGGCAGCGGTTGCAGCATCAAGGCGTACAAATTCGGACTTTCAACCTCGATAGCTGGGAAGCCGAGTTAGCCAACCTTTATCATCTGTGTTGTATCAGCTTTCGCTCTAACTTTCTCTACACTCCCATTTCCCAAGCCGAGTTTATCGCTCAATATCAGCCGATTCTACCCTATCTCAAGCCGGAGTTTTTTTTCATTGCCGAATGCCAGCAGCAAACCGTTGGCTTTCTGTTTGCTATCCCCGACTATCTGCAAACTGCCAAAGATACCCTGATTATTAAAACTGTGGCTATTTTACCCAGTCGGCAGTACGCAGGCTTGGGGAATGTGTTAGTTGCAGACTGTCAAACTCAGGCGGCATCTTTAGGTTATCGTCGCGCAATTCACGCCTTAATGCACGCAGCCAACCCTTCTCGCAATCTTAGCGCCCGTTACGCGCAAACCATGCGGCGTTATAGCCTATTTGCCAAACCGTTATGAAGAATATTGCGGCAATTCTCCAGCATCAGGCCCAATTATACCCGGATGCGATCGCCATTATCGATCGCCACTCTCGCCAAACCTCTTTTTCTCGTCTAAACCAAGCCGCCATCCATACCGCCTCCAACTTATCAGCAGCCGGAATTCAAGCCGGAGATGCTGTTTTAGTCTTTCAGCCGATGTCAGCCGAACTCTATATTATTTTAATTGCTTTATTTCGGCTGGGGGCGATCGCGCTTTTTCTCGATCCGAGTGCTGGCAAAACCCACATTGAGCGATGCTGCCAACTCTATCGGGCCAAAGCCTTGATTGCAACCCCCAAAGCTCACTTTTTGCGCCTTATTTCCCCAGCAATTCGTCAAATTCCGCTAAAGTTCTGCGTTTCTCCCTTCTGTTCCCTGTTTCGCCCAACTCCAGCTACCGGCGATATCTATCCCGCCACCTTCGAGACGCCAGCCTTACTCACCTTTACCAGCGGGAGTACCGGATACCCCAAAGCCGCCATGCGAACCCACGGCTTTTTGTTGACGCAACATCAGGTTTTAGAAAACCATTTGCAACTGCAACCGGGAAAGGTTGATTTAACCACTTTACCGATTTTTGTCCTAGCGAATCTTGCCTCTGGCGTCACCAGTTTAATCCCCAATGTCAATTTGCGCCAGCCGGGAAACATCAACGCCGCCAAGGTTATCTCGCAAATTCAAACCTATCAACCGCAAAGTGGGGTAGCTTCTCCGGCGTTTTGGGAACGTCTCGCTGAAGCGTGTCAGCAGGATGGTTTGATTTTACCCAGTTTTCGCCAAATTTTTAGCGGCGGCGCGCCGGTGTTTGTTTCCCTAATTCGTCGCTTACAAGCCATTGCGCCTCAAGCCGAAGTTATCGCCGTTTACGGTTCTACCGAAGCCGAACCTATCGCGGAAAGGGTATCGCCTCGCACGCTTCCAGATAACGCCAGTTTGGGATTATGTGTGGGTAAACCCATTCCAGAAATTGCGTTAAAAATTCTCCGCAACCAATGGGGAACGCCGTTAAGTTATTCTACCCCAGAGGCGTTCGATCGAGATTGCCTGCCATCGGGGGAGGTGGGGGAAATTGTGGTTAGCGGTTCTCATGTACTGTCTGGCTATTTACAGGGAAAGGGAGACAGCGAAACCAAGTTTGATGTTAGCAAGCAGCGCTGGCACCGTACCGGAGATTTAGGATATTTAGATACGGAGGGACAATTGTGGCTATTGGGGCGTTGCAGTGCTTGTATTGTGGATGATGAGGGTATTTTATACCCGTTTGCGGTAGAGGCGATCGCGCGGCAATTTTCCCAGGTTCGTCACGCCGCCGTTATCTCGCATCAAGGAAAGCGTCTCCTGTGTCTGGAACTTCAATCTCCTCTTCCAGATTTAGCTATCTTACATCGCGCTTTAGATTGGGCAAAGTTAAGCGAAATTCAGATTTTATCCAAAATCCCTGTCGATAAGCGACATAATGCCAAAATTGATTATCCCGCACTTCAGCAAATTTTGGCTCAAAATAGCAAGGCCTAGCAGAAGTGCTGCTAGGCTTTCTTGTAAAGTGACTGGATTGAATTTAACAACAGTTAACGAGAATGAAACGTAAGGTGAACTGGAAACACTAACTAAGGTGAACAGTATCGCAACATCCTGTTCGCGCTTATCCCAGCGCTGAGTCTAACTTGACTTTCTCTACTCCTAACCAAACCCAACTCAGACATTACTTAAGAACTTAACGACCGTTTGGTTAGCTCTATTCGCCTTATTTTGAAGCTGGTTCAGGCGTTTTAGGCGTTGCGTGGAATTCGAGCCGGAGGCACAAGCTACGATTCCAAAACAGAGGGGAGAGGATCGAAGGATTGACTGCTTCTAGTCCTTTCCTGTGCCTAAATAAACCCTATCATTTTGCTTCGGTAGAATCTAGCGATTTTAACAAAGTTTACATGGTTTTACAGAGTGAAATGTTCCCTTTCAAACCGATAGCAAAACCGAGGGAGAGACTATCCTTAAAAAAAGTCAGCGTTCGGTGATTGCGACACTTCAAGGCTGATATCCCCCAAGAGTAGCCCGGTCAACTCAGCAGCGAGAACCGCCCAGGATTCGCTACCCTTAAATTAAATATCAAGTTGCGATCGCAATCCCAATCTATGAACTTGGTCATTACTGCACCCTTATCTCAAGAACTCTCCAACCTAGAATACGACTCCACCAAACATCGCTTTGATAGCAGTTGGGAACCCCTGCTATCCACCCTTCTGGGTTGGGGACGTGCAGCAGGCGCTGACTTTATCGAATTCTTCCTAGAACGCGTCAACTACATTAGCTGTTTAGCCGAAGAAGACGCCATCACCAGCATTTCCCCCCGCATCACCACCGGCGCAGGCGTGCGCGTCTTCCGGGGGAAAGCCGACTGCTACGTCAGCACCAACGACCTTAGCTTCTTTGGCCTCAAAGCCGCCCTCGAAAAAGGCTTATCCATCATGGGTTTGCAACTTCCGGCCCCCAACTCCTACATTCCCGAAGTGGTCCTCGAACCCCTGCGCGACTACGCCACCACTAAAACCAAAGAAAACTGGCTAACCGCTAGCAGTTCCATGCAAGAAATGGGCGAAATTCTCCTGAGTGCCAACCAAACCCTCAAAACCAAAGCGTCCCATATTCAATCTCGCCGCGCCAGCTACTTCCGCGACTGGCAAGAAATTCTCGTCGCCGCCAGCGATGGCACCTTCGCCCGCGATATCCGCCTCACCCAGTCCGTCGGATGCAGCCTCTTATGTGCCGATGGTGCCAACCGTTCCTCCATCAACCAACGCGCCGGAAGCACCAGCGAACCCAACTTCCTGCGCGGCTGGAACTACACATCAATGGCAGAAGAAATTGCCGAAGCCGCCGGAAAAATGCTCTACGCCGACTATGTAGAATCGGGTACCTACCCGATTATCATGGCAAATCAGTTCGGCGGCGTCATCTTCCACGAAGCTTGCGGTCACTTGCTGGAAACCACCCAAATTGAACGCAAAACCACCCCCTTCATCGATAAAAAAGGCGAAAAAATCGCCCACGAAAATCTCACCGCCTGGGATGAAGGCCGTTCGGATAAAGCCTTTGGCACCATCGATATGGACGATGAAGGGATGCCAACCCAAAAAACCCTATTAATTGAAAATGGCATCTTAAAGAACTTTATCGCCGATAGAGCCGGTTCGTGGCGTACCGGACACCCCAGAACCGGAAGCGGCCGTCGCCAAAGCTACACCTTCGCCGCCGCCTCCCGGATGCGGAATACCTACATTGCACCCGGTCAATATAGCCTAGAAGAGTTATTCGCCTCTGTCGATAAAGGCATTTATTGCAAGAAAATGGGCGGTGGCAGCGTTGGCGCTACCGGACAATTTAACTTTGCCGTAGATGAAGCCTACCTAGTGGAAAATGGCAAAATCACCAAACCTCTCAAAGGTGCAACCCTCATCGGCGAAGCCAAGGAAATTATGAATAAGATTTCCATGTCTTCCCAAGACTTAGGGTTAGCCGCCGGTTTCTGCGGTTCCATCAGCGGTAGCGTCTACGTCACCGTCGGACAACCGCACATCAAGGTTGATTCTATTACGGTAGGGGGCCGGTAGATTTTAGTGCTGAGTAGAAAGTGCTGAGTGCTGAGTGGGGAAAAGAGTGCTGAGTAAGTTCTGAGTTCCGAGTTCTGAGTGGAGAAAGGAGTGCTGAGTAGAAAGTGCTGTTGCTTTAGCTTCCGCGTAGCAGTGTGCTGAGTTGATAATTATCAAGTTTTCCTGTCTCTTGTTCCCTAACTCCTAATTCCCAATTCCCTTTCCCCCCATTCCCCCATCTCCCCACCTCCCCATCTCCCAATTTCCTTTTAATACAAACTTGACGAACTATGCCGAGTATTCAAGAATTGACTGCTACTGCCCAAGAGAGTGCTAAGAAATTGGGCATTCAAAAATACGATATCTACGGTTCTGCTGTTGATGAAACTAGCGTGCAAGTCGATGAAGGCGAACCCAAACAGGTGAAGGCGTCTCAACGGTCGAGTATTACCGTGCGCGTCTGGAATGAGAAGAATACAATGGGGGTTGCTAGTACCACCGATATTGATGCGGAAGGGTTGGAATTAGCGCTTTCAACGGCCCGCGAAGCCAGCTATTTTGGTGTGAAGGACCATACTCCTGATTTTAGTCCGGAAGCAACGGCTGCGTTAGCTAGAAGCCTGGATGATAAAGCGCCTCAAGCACCTGTCACGGCGTTAGTCGAAAAACTGGTGGGGGCAGAAAAAGCCCTGTTGGATGCCCATCCGGCAATTAAGGGGGTGCCTTACAATCAGTTGGCGCAGCGGGATATTGACCGATTTTATCTTAATAGCGAAAGGGCGGCGCGTTCGGAAGGGGCGACTTATTCTTCGATTTACTTGTACAGTAAGACGGAGGAGGATGGCAAAAAACCTCGCAGTGCGGGGGCTTTTCGGATTCATCGTTCCCTGGAACAGTTGGATGTAGCAGGTTGTATTCAAGAGGCGCAGGAAAAGACGATTAGCCACTTGAATTATGAGAAGGTGAAGACGGGTAAGTATCGAGTGGTTCTCTCTCCGGATGCGTTTTTGAGTTTGTTGGGGGCGTTTTCTAATCTGTTTAATGCCCAAAGTATTCTAGATAAGCAGAGTCTTTCAACGCCGGAGTCTTTAGGAAGCGCGATCGCCTCTCCTCTCCTCTCGGTGTGCGATGATGCTCTACATCCCGATAATGTGGCTGTTACTACGTTTGATGGCGAAGGGACTCCGACTCGGCGCGTTTCTCTCATTACGGAAGGCGTTTTAAGCGGTTTCTTGCATAGCGCTGGAACGGCCAAACGGCTAAATGCTCAACCGACAGGACACGCGAATTTAGGCGCAAAGGTGACGGTTAGTCCCCATTTCTATCACGTATTTGCGGCTAATGATAAGGGCGAAAATCTCAGCTTAGAAACGGCGAATCATGTGATTTTTGTCGATGAGTTGCACGCTTTACACGCGGGCGTCCAATCTTTGCAAGGTTCGTTTTCTCTACCGTTTGATGGTTGGATGGTGAACCAAGGGGAAAAGGTGAGTATTGAGTCTGCAACAATTGCGGGTGATTTCCGAGAGTTGTTGAAATCAATTATTCTAGTAGAACCAGAAGCGGAATTGACGCCGGCGGGGGTTTGTCCCAGAATTTGGGTTGAAGGTCTATCTATTACGGGCGAATAATTGAATTTTAGTTAATTTGACGAATGGTTAGGGCGGGTTCTCAACCCGCCTTTTGAATGGGCGTGTAGAGCAGAGGTTAAACCTTTGCCATAACAGATACATTTGTTCAATACATTGAAGTTTTTGTGAAAAAACTGGCTCAATTTAAAGATTGAGTAAATGCAAATCTGAGTGCGATCGCACCTCAAGTTAGACGCTTTCTACATTACATCCATTTTCGTCGCCGCTCAATCATTCATTTAACGCTATTCATGCCCTTCTAGGATGTCTAGCGCGTCTGGTTTCTATGCCTT
>NZ_MJGC01000070.1 GCF_001746915.1 Desertifilum tharense IPPAS B-1220 | reverse complement strand
TCTGATTGCTGATGTACTTAACGGTCTGTCGATTCATCTTTCCAGGTGGAAGACTTTGCCTCCCTCCCCGGTTGATGCTTTTTATCACTCTAACTCCTCCTAATCGTAAAATACCTACACCTGTCAGATCCCCCCATCCCCCCATCCTCTTCTTCCCCAACCCCCAACTCCCAATTCCCAACTCCCTTCTTCCCCAACCCCCAACTCCCAATTCCCAACTCCCTTCTTCCCCAACCCCCAACTCCCAATTCCCAACTCCCCTCTTCCCCCATGTCTATCGAAAATCGCGTTATCGTTCCCCTAGATGTCAACACCGAAGCAGAGGCTTTGCGGTTACTGGATACCCTTCCCGATGTGGGATGGTGGAAAGTTGGCTTAGAATTATTTGTCAGTTGCGGCCCCAAACTCCTGAGCGAGTTGCAACATAGACAAAAACAGATCTTTCTCGATCTGAAATTTCACGATATCCCGAATACAATGGCAGGGGCTTGCGGTGCTGCGAGTGCTTATGGGGTAGATTTAATCACCGTTCACGCTACGGCAGGTCGGAACGCCCTAAAATTGGCAAAAGCGGCTTCTAGCGAAAAGGCACCTGGGGATAAACAACCTAAAATTATTGCAGTCACTCTACTGACGAGCTTGAGTTCGCGGGATCTGGCTTTCGATCTGAAAGTTCCTCTAGAATTGCCCGAATATGCCTTACAAATGGCAATCCTTGCCCAGGAATCCGGCTTAGATGGGGCGGTTTGCTCCCCCCAGGAGGCTGCACAACTGCGTCAAGTCTGCGGAAATGACTTTACTCTCGTTTGCCCCGGCGTGCGTCCTCAATGGGCAGAGGGAGGCGATCAGAAGCGGTGCATGACCCCCAAAGATGCGATCGCAGCGGGGGCCGATTATCTTGTGATTGGTCGTCCGATTACGGCTGCGGCCGATCCTGTGGCAGCTTGGGAACGAATTTGTGAAGAATTAGCCAGCCTATGAGTAGGGTTCAGCGTTGGGGATGGGCGATCGCGGCGAGTCATTTCGCGATACAGTTTGCATTAAGTTCGGCGGTAGTGGCACAAACTTCTCCACCTAGGAGTTTACCCGGACAGCCTTCTATCCAAAGACCTCTGCAAGGCTGTCCGGCTGAATTGGAAACGTTGGTAGAACAATTGCTGGTTGACTTACCGGGCTATGCCAATCGCATCTTACAACGCCATCGCCGCCTAACGGCAACGCTTGCCCCTGCTAATGTTGTGATGGCAGGACGAGCTGAGTTTGAGCCGTTACCCCTGGCTGCTAACCAACCTATCCCTGAAGATCCGCGCCAGGTATTTATTACAACCCTAGAACGGACGTATACTCGGACTCAGGCGGTGGAAATGCAGGAGTATCATTGGTTATTCTTAACGCAGACTCCTAGGGGATGGCAACTCGCAATGATGTTTTCTCGCACGGGAGGTTCGCCAACCGGACGCACGCCTTCGCCGCCAAGAGATAGCAGTCAGGGTGTAGTGGCGCAAGCGGTGCGGGTGTGGTTGCGAGATTGTCAGGGCCGATCGAGGATTGAAACAGGACGATAATAGAGGACTAAATTGATGCGCGTGCTGCAAATTGTTCCGTCTATTTCTTTAGTGTATGGCGGCCCTAGTCAGATGGTTTTGGGGTTGTCTGCGGCGTTGGCGAAAGCAGGCGCAGAGGTGACAATTCTCACGACTGATTCTAATGGAGATACGGGACAAGCGCCGCTAGATGTGCCTTTGGATCGTCCGGTAGAACAGGATGGGTATCTGATTCGTTATTTTCGCTGTTCGCCGTTTCGTCGCTATAAGTTTTCAATTGATTTATTGAGATGGTTGGCGCAGCATAGCCAGGAATTTGATATTGCTCATATTCATGCTTTGTTTTCCCCGGTTTCTTCGGCGGCGGCGGTGGTGGCGAGAAGCCGGAAGTTACCTTATTTAATGCGTCCTTTGGGAACGTTAGATCCGGCGGATTTACAGAAGAAAAGGCAGTTAAAACAAGTCTATGCGGCTTTGATTGAAAAGGGAAATTTGGCGGGCGCTGAGGCGATTCATTTTACCAGTTCCCAAGAAGCAAAGGTTTCCGAACGGTTTGGCACAAAAACGAAGGATGTGGTGATTCCTTTGGGGGTGCAGTTACCGGAATTTACCCCAGGGATGGCGAAGTCTCAGCTTGGTTTACCGGAAGATGTGCCGATTCTATTATATATGTCTCGGATTGACCCGAAAAAAGGATTGGATTTGCTGATTCCGGCTTTGGAAAGGTTACTCGCAGAAGGCGTATCTTTTCATTTTGTTTTAGCGGGGGGCAATCCGCAAGATCCGGCGTATGAGGAACAGATTAAACAGCGAGTCAGAGAGTCTGTTTTAGGAAAAGTTACGACAATTCCAGGGTTTGTTAAAGGAGAGTTAAAGGCTGCTTTGTTGCAGGATGCGGATCTGTTCGTATTGCCATCGTACTACGAAAATTTTGGAATTGCGGTGGCGGAGGCGATCGCATCGGCTACCCCAGTTGTGATTTCCCAAGGCGTGTACATCTGGGAAGATATTCAAACATCTGAGGCGGGTTGGGTGTGCGAATCTGAAGTAGATTCGCTAAAAAGTACGCTGCGCGAGGCTTTGACGGATGCACCGGAAAGACGGCGACGCGGGGAAAAGGGAAAGCAATATGCTCAGACTCATTATAGCTGGAGCGCGATCGCTCAACAGACTCTCGCCACTTACCAGCAATTACTTGCCGATGGATAGCCAACGTACTACAATATAATACAAATAGAATAAACTGATAATTGAATATGGATTACTTAGAAATTGAGCAACGGACTATTTTAATTGCTCTCACGGGTTCCTATGGCTATGGGTTAGCAATGCCTGGAATTTCCGATAAAGATTATCGCGGCGTTTTTATTGCAACGCAACCCTATTATTTAGGTTTTTCTAAGATTGAACAGCGCGATCGCGGTTGGGATACCTCGGCGCATTTATTTCCCTATTTATCCGTGGATACGAGTATCTATGAACTCAAGAAGTTTTTAGAACTTTGTACCGACAATAACCCCAACATTCTAGAGTTGTTGTGGTTTAACCAATACGAGCATTTAACCGACATTGGGAAAACCTTGGTGGAACACAAGCAAATGTTCTTGTCAACCAAGGTTAAACATACCTATGCAGGCTATGGATATGCTCAACTCAAAAAGTTAGAATCGCATCGACGCTGGTTATTAAACCCACCCCAAGTTAAACCGACTCCCGCAGACTATGGGTTAACCGAAATTCAACCGCTAACCAAAGATGAGGTGAATGCATTTCTAGAATACTTGTATCTGCTGGTGCGGGATAAAGTCCAGTTTTTAGAACCCGCACAACAGCTTTATCAATTGCTGACTGCGGAAATTGATTACAAGGGTATCTTTAAACAATATCCCCTATCCGATGAAGCGTTGGAATATACCCAAAAACTTACCCAAGCTTCCGATAAGTTTATTCAACGCTTGCAAAAAACGCAGCAATATCAAGCGGCCTTGCGAGAGTATAATGCTTATCAGTCTTGGAAGAAAAATCGCAACCCCGCCCGCGCTGCTCTAGAAGCAAAAGTGGGGTATGATGCTAAATTTGCCATGCAAGCGATTCGCTTATTAAGAACAGGGTTAGAAATTCTCGAACATGGCGAACTTATTGTAGATCGTCGCATAGCTGGCGATGCCGAAGAGTTGCTAGCCATGAAGCGGGGAGAGTACCGCTATGAGGAGATGATGGCGATCGCCAACAGCCTCTATCAACGCCTAGAGACAGCCTACCCCAACTCTACACTCCCGCGCAGTGTCGATCGCGATGCTGTAAATCAACTTTGTATAGATTTAGTCACCCGACAAGGCTGGTAAGCTGTTAAATCGACTTTCCAACTCGCAGGCAAGGGAGCTTAGAATAGTATCGATAGACTGGGTGGAGTCGCTTGCATGATTTCTTCGGAATTAATCTCAACTTTAAAAGAACTGAATCGTTCAGACAAGTTGTATATTATGCAAATTCTAATCTCTGAACTTGCCCAACAAGAAACAGATTTAATTAAACCTGACCAAGCTTACCCCATATGGTCTCCCTATGATGCAGTTGAGGCAGCAGATACAATGTTAAAAGCGCTAAATACTGCCAAGGATCGGGATCGTGCGTAACGCTAGACGATATCCATTTCTTTCTAGCGATACAGCATTAGGCGAAGCCAGTTTCCGCCCTTACTTACCATTAACATTGCTTCAACAGGAATTTTCTGTAAATGTATCCGGTCTGTTAGATACTGGGGCAAGTGTCAATGTACTACCCTATTCAATCGGAATTGAGCTTGGGTATGAATGGGACAAACAAACGATAGGGCTGAGTTTAACAGGAAATTTATCTCAGTACGAAGCCCGTGTTGTGATTGTGCAAGGGGTTGTTGGGCAATTTGAACCCACACAACTGGTCTTTGCATGGACGCAAGCTAGGGAAGTACCATTAATTTTAGGACAAGTCAACTTCTTTATAGAGTTTGATGTTTGTTTCTACCGTTCGCAGTTGCAGTTTGCAATTAGCCCTAAATCTTCTGTATCGGCGTAACTGAGTAGTTATCTGACATCTAACACTGTCTTGAAGCTATCTGTAGCCTTTGTATAGATTTAGTCACTCGGCAAGGCTGGTAAGCTGTTAAAGCGACTTTCCGGCTGCGATCTATGCTCGATCCTGTTTCCTCATCTTACGTTGATTCTCTGTTGGTGTATCGGTGCGAGTCGCCGCAGCAAGTGGCGGAACTTGCAGCACACCAGGCGCATCGTTATTTACAGGGGGTGCTTCAGCAGCAAGGGAATGCGGCGGTTTTACTGGCGACGGGGAACTCGCAAATTCAGTTTTTAAAAACCTTAATTGACCTGGGGGGCTTAGACTGGTCGCAGATTACCCTGCTTCACTTGGATGAGTATTTGGGGATTGAAGCGCAACATCCGGCGAGTTTCCGCTATTATCTCCGAGAACGGGTAGAAAAGCAAGTCCGCCCCAAGGTATTCCACTACATTAACGGGAATGCGCTGCAACCGTTGCAAGAGTGCGATCGCTATACCCAACTCCTCAAGGCGCAACCTATCGATCTCTGTTGTCTGGGATTAGGTGAAAATGGACATTTAGCCTTCAACGATCCGGATGTTGCAGACTTTCAAGACCCCCATAGCCTAAAATTAGTTAAACTTGATACCATTACCCGACAGCAGCAAGTTAAAACGGGTCTATTTTCCGAATTAGAGCAAGTTCCCCAGTATGCCTTTACCGTCACCTTACCGCTGATTTGCTCGGCTCGGAAAATTCTCTGTTTAGCACCAGAACTTCGCAAAGCAAAAGCAGTTCAAGGCTTGCTAACGGGTGAGATAACCCCTCAACTTCCTGCTTCTATTTTACGTCAGCATCCTCAAGCCAGTTTGTTTTTAGATCGCGATTCTGCTGGCTTCTCCCTCTGTTAGAAGCATTTTTTATGCATTTCTCTCATAATGTTCACTCTGGAAAAGCTAAATTCTACCTCTGGAAGGATTTGATTTTTCCAGGCTTCACCTCTCTTGGTAGAGCGTGACTCCGATTTTTTTATTTAAACTTCTAAGTAACTCAAAGAATTCAAACCTTAGAGTTCAGAGAAATATGCAAACGTCTTTGAGTTTAAGCTTACTTTTTAATTGAAAATAAGGAGTTCCAAATCATGGGACAAATGTGCTGGCTTGCTTCTCAAGGAGGCAATGGAAACAAAATCTTACATCTAAGATTACAACACCATCAACCCTGGCGACCTTATACGAGCTTTCCTCACCTCAGCGTTCCCGATTATCGCATTCCTGGTGGTTCTAAAGGTTGGGCAACTTATCAAAAACTGATGAAAGCCGGTTGGGATTTAATTCCAAGTCAGAGTGAAAATGCTGTTTCCAAACATTTCGATCGCTTATCAGCATAACATTTCTACCTCTCTTTTGAAAACTGAGCGAGTCAAAATTCTACTTCTTGATTCGCTCAGTAAACTTTAAGTGTTATGATTTTAACGAAATTAGGCGAACAGCTAAAAGAAGGGCATCTATTATTAATCGCACTCCTGATGGATGAGATTAAAGCTCTAGTGACTTTACCTTCGTGAAAACTATCTAAAGAAATAGACAATAAGAGATAGAACTCAAGATAGTTGTTAATCGGTAAATGGATAGCTTAACTAAGGCTAGTCCCTTTTCTTAACTGTCTATGTTAACTTCTTCTCAGCCGCTAAAAGATGTCTTCTTTTGTCCAGAAGAATCGAGCTTCTATTCCTACTGTCTAGAATCGTTGGTTTTCCGAAAGTGTTTAGATGCTGAATCTGTTGTAGAGTTTGGTTCGGGGGATGGAAGTCCTGTTATTCAATCGTTGTTAAGGACTGAGTTTGAAGGAACGGTTCAAGGCTTTGAAGTTAACCGTTTAGCTTGTCAAGTTGCTAAGTCAAAAATCAAAGAAAATAAACTGAGCGATCGCTATATTATTCATAACCGATCTTTGTTTAATTCTCCAAGACCTTACGCAACTTATTTAGTCTCTAATCCTCCTTATCTCCCAGCAGAAGACAATAAGATTTATCAGCCCTTTTTACATGGTGGTATTGATGGAATTACCGTCACAAAACAGCTATTGTCTCTTGACTATCAAAACGTTTTAGTGTTAGTTGCTAGCTATTCTAACCCAGAGGGATTAATTCGCTACGCTCTTGCTAATGACTACTGCGTTTCTGACTTTACGGTTTCGCCGATGCCCTTTGGGTACTATAGCTCAGAACCCAAAGTCAAAGACAGAATTCAAGCCTTACGCCGAGAAAAACGCGCCTTTTACTCTCAAAATCTTTATCTGTTAGCTGGCGTTTTATTTAGTCGCAAATCTGCTGAAGTCGATAATTTATCTGACGAGTTACTTAAGTTGATGACTTGTTTGTAAAAACTGCATTGTTTGAGATCCCTAACTTCTAGAGAGGTTAGGGATCTGTTCGTTAGATTGCAAATATGCCCTGATGGTAACAGTGACTCGCACTGTACTTGTTTAGTGAGAAACTTGCTCGGCTTCCCGTACAGACTGGGTAATGGCTTCCGCTGCGCGATCGCTCATGAGTCGTTGTTGATCGTATCCTAAGACAATTTCCCACGCATCTTCAGGATATAAATCGATTAACGGTAAAGCTACATCTTCAATCATCCAGCGACCGTGTAATTCATCCACTTTAATATGCAGCGTCCAATAGCTCATCCCTTCCTCGGAAAGTCCGAGTCGTTCGCCAGCGGCTTTGTAATAGCGAAAAGCTGCCGGAACCGTTAATTCTCCGTACAGCAAGCCTCCAATATAGCGGAGAAAATAGCGCTTGCGTTCGGTCATCAAAAAACTATGATTAATAATGGCCAGAACTTGCCAGGGAACGAGATCGAAATAGGCTTCCGGTGCGGTATCCATTCCCAACTCTTCTAGCATTTTTGTAAAGTAAGAGGAATGCTTGCGGCCGAGGCGGCCTGCACCGTATTCTTCAACTAAGAGTCGGGTGAGTACGGAATGGACTTCATTGGCGACACCTCCAAGCGTGCGAGACAGTTGGCTGGCTTCTACTAAACCATCTAAAGAGGCGATCGCCACTAGGCGACGATACCCCGCCTCCGTGACGCGATCGCGAAAATACAGGTTATTTTCAGAAGCCGGCGGATCGACATCAGCAGAAGTACGATCGCGGATAGCCTGTTGATAATTAATGCCTTGATAAGACTCCCGGTTGAGTTGAGCCATTTCCCACTGCTGCCAAGCCCGCTCAATGCGATCGCGGATCGTGGTTAAATAGAGCGATCGCTCGTTGGTATAGCGTTGTAAATCATCGTACCAAAACAGCTTTAAGCGATTAATGCGATATAAAACGCGTTGGAGAAAACGGCGAGCGCTTTCCTCTCTAGAGTCTTTACCATAAGCAGCATCTAGGGCGGTAGACAGCGCCCTTTCAAACTCATTCCCGCTAACCAAGTGAGCGATCAGTTTATTATCGAGATCGTCTGTCTCTAGTAAATCAATAAACTCCTGCTCGGCGCGATCGTAATCGATCGCGGGCGGTAACGGTTGATTCTTCTGTTGAGACTTCCTATTGGGGAAGGGAATTAGCTTACCTTGCATCGTTTAATATTCTGGGTTATATCATCACCTTCGATCTTGGGGGTTTGGCGAGCAAGGTGCATCCATCTTTACGGTAGATCGCTCTCCCAAATCAGCCTGTCTTCACCCTAAGTTAGAAATATCCACATCTAAAGATAGATAGCGATCGCCCAAGCCATTTTGCAACAGGGAACCAGCGCCACCCAACAACGCGCAGTCTATCAGCAAACTGGGTCTTTAGAGGCCGTGGTCGATTTTATTGTCCGAGACAGGGCGCTTTCTCTAGAAGTTGTGGAACCCTGTAGGGGCGATCGCTCAAAGCAGCCGTTCTAATCTCAAAATCTTTCTTAAAGCCTACTTCTCAAGAGGATCGAGGCGCTGACTGCATTGACTAGACTAAAAATAAAAAAGCGCTATGGACTTACCCGATCGTTTCAGTGAGTTTCAAGGAAGTTCTTTATCCGATCTGTTTGCTCAAGATATTAGGGGCGATCGCTATTGCTTTATCCTCAATTATCCCGCTACAGCTAAATGGGCGGCCTACCCCAATACGCAAAAATACTTTATTCAAGATGGCAGTAGCGAAGCGACTAAAACATCCTTTGATAAGATTTGCCAAAAAGAACCTTGGAAAAACTTAGCCGTATTGGGCAATCAGCTTCCTGGGGTAACGATTATTGAGCCTCCCCGATTGCTTGTTGACTATTGGCGATCGCACTTAGACTTCGAGGAGAACAACAGCCTGATCCTAGACTGTGCCACCTATCTAGATGACCTTTCTGGGAGCGATCTTCAAGTTATTACCCTCTTTCCCTTCGACCATCTTAAACCCCAAAAACACGCCGTTAACCCCGATATTCACTATCGCTTGCTGAGTAAAACCACCCTCGCCGATGCGGGCGTGCAATGTCCTCAATACTCAACTTACAATCTTCACGAAACCGCGCTAACCGAAATTCCCCTCCCCGAACAATTTCCCTATCTAATTAAAACCTCCCACGGACTTTCAGGGGAAGGTACCTATATTATCAACAATCCTAGCGAACTCAATTATTGCTTTGAAGAAATCAAAAAATATCGCCATATTCACTTACTCGATACCATTATTGTCTCTGAATTTATTAAGCACATCGTCCAAAATTATTGCGTCCAATTCTATCTCAACAAAGCCGGAGGAATCACCCTCATCGGCACAACCAGCCAACTCGTTACCCCAGAAGGCAACTACCTAGGTGGCTTAATTCGCTACCGAGAAATGGGCATGAGCAAATTCTTTGAAATGATTGCCACCCTAGGTCAATACGCGCATCAACAGGGATATTTTGGCGTCATCGGCTTTGATGTGCTTGAAGATCGAGACGGACAACTCTATATGATTGATGCCAATTTTCGAGTCAATGGTTCAACCCCCCTCTGCTTGCAGCGCCACAGCTTATTAAAATTAGGAAAAGAAGTCGCCAAGTATTCAAGCGATTACCGAATGGAAGGCACCTTAGACTCGATTTTGACAACCTTCAAGGCTGAATTAGATCGCAAAGATTTGATTATTCTCTCTGCCTTAGAAAAGGTGAAATACGGAAAAATCTATACCGATATTTACGGCATCGTATCGGGAGAAAGTCTAGAACATATGCAGAAAATTGAACAGAAATTACAACATCAAGGGCTGCATTGCTGAACTTAAAAAAGCCGAATTTTCTCCAAGAGAAGAGGGGTTAGACATCAAGACCCATTTGTGGCAGATCCGGTTGACTGACAAAAGGCGCGTAGGTTGGGTTAAGGTATGAAACCCAACACAACCCTGGCTGCTGTTGGGTTACGCTAATGCTAACTCAACCTACAACGGTCGCCTTGTCAAGAACGTTAAATCAGCGTTTCGAGTTGGCTAATTAATCCCTCCACATAGTCCAGGGCACCGCGAATTGTGGCAGGATCTTCTAGATCGACATCGACATATTGCCGCAAGGCTTGCACTTGATCTTGGCTACCTCCAGAGGCGAGAAGTTCCAGATAACCGGGGATAAAAGCTTTCCCGACTTGGCGATATTTCTGGTAACATGCCAAACTGACAATATTGGAGGCGGTGTACTGGTAGCAATAGAAGGGTTTAAAGAAAATATGCCCAATTCTCGCCCAGTCGTATTGATGATCCGCTAACAACTCAACGCTATCTCCGCAGAGGAGTTGGTAGAGTTCCATCCATTTTTCGTTGATAAAAAGATGATCGAAACTGCCTTCGCTGGCGCGTTGATGGACAGCTAATTCGAGGCGGCTGATGGTACTTTGGCGGAACAGCAGGTTAAGCTGATCCTCTAACTGGCGGGTAAGTAAAGATTTGCGGATGGTTTCATCAGCAGCAGATTCTAAGAGGGAATCAAGTAACAGCAACTCGTTGAAAGTGGAGGCAATTTCGGCCAGTACCATTGGCGGGTTGCTGTTGAGGTAACTTTGCGTTTCGTCAATCCAAGCAAAGTGTAAGGCATGACCCATTTCATGGGCGAGGGTGAAGACGGAGTTATAGTCTTCAGTATAGGACAGCAGCAAATAGCTATGCTTGCCATGACTGTAGGCACAAAATGCGCCCCCCCGTTTCCCCGGACGAACTTTAGCATCAATCCAACTTTTGAGAAAGAATTCTTCAGCCCGTCGGGCATAATTAATATCAAATTTCTCTAGGGCCGCTAGCAGCAGTTCTACCCCGGATTGATAGGATAGGGGCGGGGTGGCTTGGGTTGTCCAAGGGGCGTAAAGATCGCAGATGCGGATTTTTTGCCCGATTTCTTGACTTTTCAGTTGATAGTAGCGCTGGAAGAGGTCAAAACGGGAGGCGGTACCCTCCATGATCGCAGTAAATACGGGTTCCGAGACTTGATCTTCTATCAGTTGCTTTTGCAAGGTTGAGGGATAGCCTCGCATCTGGTTCTCAATTTTGTGATCTTGGGCGATCGCATTGAGAATATACCCATACAACAAGTTATGCTCCTTGATGACCGTCCGGACTGCACTGTAGGCGTTATGGCGGACTTCCTCTTGGGGATGATACAAAAGGGCGCTGAGTTCGGCTTCGGTATTGGCGGTTTTACCTTCTGGGGTGGTGACATCGGGATATTCTTGTTCGCCGAGGTGAACCGATCGCAGTTGAATAAAGGCTTGGCGGCCGGTTAAACTATCCCGGTTGCGGGTTTGTTCGACTTCTTCTGAAAGTTTGTAGGGACGCAGTTCGGCAATTCGGATGAGATGATGCTGATAGTTCTTTAAGGCGGGTGAGGCTTGCAGTTGGCTAAACGCTTCGCTGTCTAGGCTTTTGAGTTCTAGGTCAAAAAAGAGTAACTGGTTATCAACGCCCGTTAAGGCTTCCATCACTTTATCGAGAAATTGCTTGGCTTCGGTGTTGCGAGTGTCCGCCGCAAAGACGAGAGAGGGATAGGCGTAAAGATATCCCGATTTTTGATAAATTTGCTCTAAGTCTTGCAAGCAAGTGACAATTTGCTCTGGGGTCAGTTGTTTGACTTTGCCTTGATACTGCTGTCTAAACTGGTTGGCGGTTTGTTGCAGGCTGTCCAGATCTTCTACCAGTCGCGGATCGTCAAAATCAGTATACAGATCGGATAAGTCCCATTCTTGGGGGGTATCGAGTTTTAGAGGCGAGTGTACCAAGTTGAACTCCTTTGTTATTCTCTTTTTATGTTAACGGGGGAGTTGAGCGAGGATCGTCTGGGCTGACTGATGCGCCGGGAGGGTGGTATCAATAATGAGAGCGCGATCGCCAATACCCAACGCTGCTAATAGGGATGGGCGATCGAGGGATTGATAGTGGCGACTCTCTTCTAAAAAGATTTTCAGCTTATCCCGCAAGTCAGTGCTGCTAATGGCTTGCGTTTTCACTCCGTTGAATAATTCTGTCTCTTCTTGGGGGGTAAAATAAGCCGCTGCTTCTGGTAGCCCTAAACTCGCAAAGCTGGTGAGGTCTTCTGTCACTGGCGATGCGGCTTGCCCAATTTTATCAAACGGATCGCGGCGACCGAGCAGCCTTTGCAGGCGGACTAGGTTCGGTGCTGTTAAAAAGATAAATTGGGCTTTGTTTAACGCTTTGGCTGCATAGCGGACTTCATTTTCTCCACGCAAACTATCAAATACCAAAAGCGATTTAACGACCTGGGGATTGAGGGATAATGAGGATAAAATATGACCCATTCCGCCGGGAAATGCTTCTCGATAAAGGCGCGTATACTTGAGGCGTTGAATCCGACAATGGGGATAGGCGATTTTTCCCTCTTTTTTCAACATTGGCTCAAGAATTAAGCGTTCGGTTAAGGCTCGGCGGTTGGGTAAAAGGGTAAAATCTAGACCGTTTTCGCTTAAGGCACGAGTTAGGGTACTTTTGCCAACGCCAGTCATTCCGACAAAGACGATTATCGGAAAATGACGAATGGATAGCCAGTTTTGAGGGACGGCAGATCCAATTCCTACACCGGGGCTTAAATGTTCAAAAATTAAGTCTTTTGGCATATCAAAACCGTTCTATTGAATTCAATGAAAAAGGCTTTTCAATAAGTGCGGTTAACCGTCCCTATTGCGGATGAATTCAATGCTCAAATCCTCATCGAACTGTTTATCATGGTAAGAGAGGAATGATGCAGAAAAACTGTGAACCCTGTTACCAAAACCCTGCAACTGGTTAAAGATCGCGATCGCCTAGAGAAACGCCTCAAAGAGATTCCCCCAGAACCGGGAGTATACTTGATGCGGGATGAGAGCGATCGCATTCTCTATATTGGTAAGTCTAAAAGATTGCGATCGCGCGTGCGTTCCTATTTTCGCGATTCTAACAGACTGAGCGATCGCATTCAGATGATGGTGCGCCAAGTCGCGGAAATTGAATTTATTGTCACCGATACTGAAGCTGAAGCCTTAGCACTAGAAGCGAATTTAGTCAAGCAGCATCAACCCTATTTCAACGTCTTACTCAAAGACGATAAGAAATATCCCTACGTTTGCATTACCTGGTCTGAAGACTATCCTCGCATCTTCATTACCCGTCGGCGACTGTTAAACAATCAAAAAGACAAATATTATGGCCCTTTTGTCGATACAGGGGCTTTGCGAACCACCCTGCGACTCGCCAAGCGGTTATTTCCCCTGCGCCAACGTCCGCAACCGCTGCATAAAGACAGGCCTTGCCTCAATTATGACATGGGTCGTTGTCCGGGAGTCTGTCAAGGCTTAATTACGCCTGAAGAGTATCGCCAAACCATCCAAAAAATTGCGATGGTGTTCCAAGGACGAACCGAAGAGTTGATCGAAATTCTCAACGAGAATATGAACCAAGCCGCAGAGAACCTTAACTTTGAGGTAGCGGCGAGAATTCGCGATCAAATTGGCGGAATTCGTTCTTTGTTCGCCGATCAAAAAGTCGCGCTGCCTAATGATACCGTCTCGCGAGATGCGATCGCCCTGGCTGCCGACGACAAACACGCCTGCATTCAACTGTTCCAAATTCGCGCCGGAAGACTAGTCAGTCGTTTAGGCTTCTTCGCCGACGCGCAAGCCGGAACCCCCGGCGCTATCTTACAACGCGTCTTAGAAGAACATTACCAAAACGCCGACGCCGTAGAAATTCCCACTGAAATTCTCGTACAGCACGAACTCCCCGATGAGGAAATCCTAGCCGAATACCTCACTCAGCGCAAAGGGCGCAAAGTCACCCTACTAACGCCACAGCGCCAACTCAAAGCCGAACTGATCGAAATGGTCGAACGTAACGCCCATTATGAACTAGAACGGACGCAACGGACGAGCGATCGCAATACCCAAGCCTTACAAGACTTAGCCAACCTCCTCGACTTAAGCGAACTTCCCCACCGGATAGAAGGCTACGACATTTCCCACATTCAAGGATCGAACGCCGTCGCCTCCCAAGTCGTTTTCATCGATGGCGTCAGCGCCAAACAACATTATCGCCATTACAAGATTAAAAACCCCGAAGTCACCGCCGGACATTCCGACGACTTCGCCAGCCTCGCAGAAGTCATTCGCCGCCGCTTTCGCAAATTTGCCGAAAACCCTGAATTACCGCGCATTGGCAACCCAGAATTCCCCGATCTGGTTATGATTGATGGAGGAAAAGGACAACTCTCTTCAGTCGTCGCCGTTTTACAAGACTTGAATTTAATGGAAGATGTCCGCGTTGTCAGTTTAGCCAAACAGCGCGAAGAAATCTTTCTCCCTGGCGAGTCTTTCCCCCTAGAAACCGACGCCGAACAACCCGGAGTCCAACTGCTGCGCCGCCTGCGAGACGAAGCACACCGTTTCGCCGTCACTTTCCACCGCCAGCAGCGTAGCGACAAAATGCGTCGTTCCCGCCTTGATGAAATTCCCGGTTTGGGTTTCCATCGCCAAAAGCAACTCCTAGCGCATTTCCACTCCATTGACTACATCCGCGAAGCCACACCCCAACAACTCGCCGAAGTTTCCGGAATAGGTCCGCATTTAGCACAGGAAATCTATGATTATTTTCATCCCTGAGAAGAGGGTGGGGGGATAGGGAGATGGGGGGAAGAAGGGGGTTGGGAGTTAGGGGTTGGGGAAGAAGAGATAGAAAAACTTGCTAGCTATTAACTCAGCACTCCTTTCCCCCTTAGCACACTGCTTCGCAGAAGCTAAAGCAACAGCACTTTGCTATAACTTTCGTTTAGCAGTGTTATAGCAACGACATCTATGAATAGAGTTCCGCTGACCTCTTCATGCAATCTGTTTGTCCTAATCGATTGTCTGCTGATATATATAGTTAGCAGACGTGCGTAGCGGTTTGCTCAGTGGGAAGAGGGTACGAAGTAGGAGTGAATACAGGAGACTGTTCCCCCCATCCCCCCATCTCCCCATCCCCCCATCCCCCCATCTCCCCATCCTCCCTAGATGATCAAGCTAATTATTCAAATTCCGTGTTACAACGAGGAAGCCACGTTAGGGTTAACCTTATCCTTGCTGCCTCGCCAACTTCCGGGTGTTGATTGTGTAGAATGGCTGATTATTGATGATGGGAGTTGCGATCGCACCATCGAAGTGGCTAAAGATTGCGGTGTCGATCATATCGTGCGGTTCGCCCGCAACCAAGGGTTAGCAAAAGCATTTATGGCGGGGATTGAAGCCTCGCTGAAAGCTGGGGCTGATATTATTGTCAATACGGATGCAGATAACCAATACTCTGCTGATGATATTCCGACCCTGATTCAACCCATTCTCCTCGGTCAGGCGGAAATTGTCATTGGGGCGAGACCCATTAGCCAAATTCGCCACTTCTCCCCCACCAAAAAAGTCTTACAAAAATTAGGGTCTTGGGTGGTTCGCCTCGCTAGCAATACTGATATTCCCGATGCGCCGAGTGGGTTTCGCGCCATCAGTCGGGAAGCGGCGATGCAGTTGAATGTATTTAATCAATATACCTATACGCTGGAGATGATTATTCAGGCGGGACAGCGAGGAATGGCGATCGCATCGGTTCCCATCCGTACCAACCGAGACTTGCGACCCTCGCGTTTAGTCAAAAGCATCCCAGTTTATATCCAGAAATCCATTTTCACCATTCTCCGCATCTTCATGCTGTATCGCCCGATGCGGTTTTTTGTCTTTCTGGGTAGCATTCCTTTAAGTGCGGGGTTTCTCTTAGGCTTGCGCTGGCTGCTGTTCTTCTTTGGCGGTTATGACCGACCGCGAGTTCCGACGTTAATCTTAGCGGCTATTTTAATCCTGATTGGCTTTCAGTTATGGATTTTTGGGCTAGTGGCGGATCTAATGGCTGCGAACCGCCGGATGCTCGAAGATATCCAACTGCGATCGCGCCGCGCTGAGTATAATAAACAACAATAAAATTGACCCGATAAGTTCTGGTTGCAATTTGCGAAACCGTTTGGACATTCGCTGTAGATACAGGCTAGCATTCGCTGTTAGATCGGTACCAAGTTTCGAGTCAGACAGTAAAGAGTTTGATTCGTTATAGAGCCATCCTAAATCAAACCTGACCTTCTCTAGCTCCCCTCGCCCTAGGGAGAGGGGTTGGGGGTGAGGGGAAGTTCTTTTAGCGGTTCTCTATACTCTCCACTTACTCAGCACTCCCGATAAGCGCAACCTTATGGTAAAAGAATTAGCAATCCGCACCCAGGGCTTAACCAAACAGTTCGATCGACATATTGCCGTTAATGACCTTGACTTAGAGGTCGAAATGGGGGAGGTTTATGGTTTAATTGGCCCGAACGGCGCGGGTAAAACCACCTTAATTCGGATGTTAGCCGCCGCCGAAGAACCCACCACCGGGGAAATCTTCATTAGTGGCGAACGGTTGCTACGCGATCAAAGCAACCCCACCCTCAAACGCCATTTGGGATATCTTCCCGATGACTTTCCCTTGTATGACGATCTGACGGTTTGGGATTATTTAGACTATTTTGCTCGCCTGTATCAACTGCGCGATCCGCGACGCCGCCAGCGGTTGTGCGATGTTCTAGAATTAGTCCAACTCACCGGGAAACGCAATAGCTTAATTGCGACCCTATCGCGGGGGATGAAGCAGCGCTTATCGCTGGCGAGAACGATTATTCACGAACCGATTTTACTGCTACTTGATGAACCCGTTTCCGGGTTAGACCCGATCGCGCGGATGCAGTTTCGCGAAATTATCAAGGTTTTGCAAGAAGCGGGAATGACGATTTTAATCTCGTCTCACGTCCTCAGCGACTTAGCAGAACTCTGTACCTCGGTGGGGATTATGGAGTTGGGGTACTTGGTTGAAAGCGCGCCTCTGCGAGAATTATATCAACGTTTGAGCCGCCAACAAATCTTTATCTCAACGTTGGACAAGTTAGAGCATCTCACCGCAGAATTGAAAAATGACTCCCACGTCGCGGAATGGGAAGTGTTACCAACTCAGCAAGTCAGGGTGAATTTTACCGGAACCCCAGAAGATTCTGCTAACTTATTGCGATCGCTGGTTTCTGCGGGTATTCCGGTTTCTGAGTTCCATTGTCAGCAGGAAGACTTAGAAACCATCTTCCTGAAACTCGGTCACAAACAGGTTTCTTAGATCGAGGAAAGTTAGATTCTAATGCAGGCTCTAGACTCAACACTGATATAAAGGATTCATCCAAAATGAGACTTAATCTAATGGATACCGTTGGGGAATGGAACCCCCAGTTATTTCGAGAACTCAAAGGTCGGATGAAGTCGCGAAATATTGCGATCGCAGTCGCCGTTTCTTTACTGACTCAGCTTTTAGTCCTATTTTCCTTCTACCAAAAACTGCCCGTCTATATTGGCCCTGAGCATACCTACACCAATCCCTATTGTACGGGAAAATCGGTTTACGAATATACCTCCAATCCTTACTATTACTGCTTTCGCAGAGCCACAGGCGAGTTTGTCATTAACTGGCAATCTTGGTCTTTAGGTGCCTTTGTCTTATTGGCGATGGTTGGCGTTTTTGCAATGATTGGGTTGGGAACCTTTTTACTCATTAGCGACCTCGATCGCGAAGAAAGACGGGGAACCCTCAACTTTATTCGCCTCACCCCTCAAAGCACCTTTAAGCTACTCCTAGGGAAACTCTTAGGCGTGCCTAGCCTACTGTATTTAGGAGCGCTTTTAGCAATTCCCCTACATTTATGGCTAGGGATAAACGCGAATATTTCAGTGGGTTCGCTATTCCTTTATTACGCTGTATTTTTAGTCAGTTGCCTATTCTTTTTTAGCCTAGCCTTAACGATTGGCATTGCAACGTCTTGGTTAGGAGGATTTCAACCTTGGTTAGGTGCAGGGGCCGCAATTGGATTTCTCTATTGCACCATTTGGATCGTGCAGTCAATGGCCTACGATCATCCCTTTGCTTGGGTGGCGATGCTGAGTCCCCTCAGCTATATTCCCCACATTCGCGAGAGCAACGTGGTGCCTCTCTACACTTACCACGACGACAATATAACGCGCCTGCAATGGTATTACTTACCGTTAGGGAAAACCTATCTTACCTTTACCCTATTAGGCATCGCTAACTTTGCTGCCTTTACGCGGGCGCTGTGGCTGTGCTTGCAACGCTGTTTCCGCAACCCCAACGCCACCTTACTGAGCAAAACCCAAAGTTATTTTGTCACGACTGGGTTTATCGTGGCGATTTCGGGTTTTGCCGCGCGTCATAACCTTCCCCAAGGGTCGGGTAGCGCGCTAGATAGCCTGTTAATGCGGTTTAGCCTGCTGATGATTTTGATTTGCTGTTACTTCTTGTTTCTGATTGCAGCCCTAACGCCCCATCGTCAAGCCTTGTATGATTGGGCGCGGTACCGCCATTTTAATCGGACTTCTGGATTGCAAGAGGAACTGACCGGCGAAAAAAGTCCGGCCCTATTCGCCATTGGGGTAAATATTGCGATCGCCATTACGCCCATCGTCTTACTAGTGCTGCTTTCCTCAGTTGACCTAGAGCGAAAACTCGAATGCTTTTACAGCTTAGGCTTGGGCGCTTGTATCATCTTGCTCTATAGCGCGATCGCTCAACAGTTCCTGTTAATGAAAACTCCGCATCGCATCTGGTGGGCAATGGGGGGTGTTGGAGTTGCAATGGCTTTACCGCCGGTTATCCTGGGTATCCTCACCGTCGATCCCAGCCACCAATCTTTCCCTTGGCTGTTTACCGTCTTTGCACCCGCGATCCCACTGTTCGATTCCTATAGCGCGGTTTCTTTTTCCTTCGTCCCCGTCCTGCTGGCGGTTCTCGGTCAAGTTATCCTGATTGGATCGCTTAACCTCAAACTGACTCAAAACCTGATCGTTGCAGGCGAATCTCAGGCCAAAGCTTTGCTAGCTAGCCGCTAACCCTTCTACCTAAAGGATCGCGCCATGAAGAATCTGCTGAACTTATTAGGGGACCTGAACCCGCAGTTGTTTCGGGAAGCCAAAGGAAAACTCACCTTTCGCCAAATTGCCCTGACGCTTACCTGTTCCCTAGTTGTCCAGTTGTTGTTTCTCCTCAACTATTGGGGGAAACTGCCTAGCCCTTTCCAAACCGAAAACCCCTATTGTACGGGAGAGCGGGCCGAGTATTTCGATCTCCATCGCCTCTGCGTGCCCGATGCGTTTGGCAACGCGATCGTAGACTGGTCGTTATGGGGAACCGATGTATTTCTGGGGGCTAGCATTCTTGGCGCGATCGCCCTCAGCGGGATCGGAGCATACTGGCTGATTGACGACTTGGGTAAGGAGGAACGCCGGGGAACGCTCAATTTTATTCGTTTAAGCCCCCAGTCAGCGCAAAGCATCTTCTTGGGCAAACTGCTGGGCGTTCCCCTTTTACTCTACCTAGGAATTGCCAGCGCCTTGCCGTTGCACTTCGCGATGGGTTTGCTGGCGGGAAATTCCCTGTGGCAAATTCTCGCCTATGATGTGGCCTGTGGCGCTTGTACCTTCTTTATCTACAGTCTGGCGTTACTATTTGCCCTGATGGGCGGTGGCTTCAGCAAAATCACATCGATCAGTGGGAGTTTTTGGGCGATCGCGCTGCTGTGGCTTCCGGCAGCCATTCCGGTTGGCGCACTGTATATTAATGTTGTCAAATTCTTCTCGCCGCTGACCCTCCTTCCCTATCTCGTCGATCGCCGCTATGTTGGAAACATTCGCTTCTTGGGTTCGCAGATCGGACACCATCTGCACGCCCTCCAACTGTGGCAATGGTTCCATCTCCCGCTAGGATTAACCTTCTTAGGCACCTTTGGCTTTATCCTTGCTAATGCTTTGGGCGGAAGTTGGTGGATTTGGCAATTGCTAGAACGGGGTTTTCGCAACCCGAATATGCCACTCCTCAGTAAAAAACAGAGTTATGGCATTTCGGCTTGTGTCGCCCTTTTATTCTTCGGGTATTTCCTGCAAGGCCATCCGTATGAGTTAATTAGCGATCGCATTCAGGTGATGGACGAAACTGCCAATGTTGCGGTTTGGCTACCCGATCGACTGCGTAGTGCCTTAAGTTGGTATTTTGCGATCGCATTGGCGCTCATTGCCGTTTTATCTCCCCAGCGCCAAGCCTGTTTAGACTGGGTGCGCTACCGCCATCTGTCGCGCCAGCGCAACCTGTGGCTAGATTTAATTTTCCACGATCAAAGCCCTGCAACGGTAGCGATCGCCCTCAACCTCACAATTCTCATTGCACCCCTCCTCGCCTGGGTCTATTTTTGGCCAACGGATAGCGATCGCCGTTCTGCCCTTTTAGCAACCATTTTGATGGTCAGCTTGGCGAGTCTCTGCGGGGCGATCGCGCAAATCTGTTTGCTGATGCGCCATCCCAAGCGAGAAGTTTGGGCCCTAGGGGGAGTCGTCGCTGCGATCGCCCTCCCTGCGACCAGTTTTACCCTATTATCCATCTCAGCGATCTCCTATCCCGCCTTCTGGTTATTTACCCCCTATGCCTGGTTTAGTGTAGATTATGTTTCCCCCTTCATGGCAACCCTAGCTGCGATCGCCCAAGGCGGCGTCATGGGTTTACTCAACCTACGCTTAACTCACCAGTTACGGAAGGGAGTTGGGAATTGGGAATTAGGAGTTGGGGGGAAGAGAGTGCTGAGTAGAAAGTGCTGAGTGCTGAGTAGGGAAGAAGGTGGGGAGGTGGGAGGAAAGGAGGGCTTCGTGATAGGTACTATTGCACGGTTCTTGGTGCGTAGCGGTGTGCTGAGAGAAGTGAATGCTGAGTAGAAAGTGCTGTAGCTTGCACACCAAGTAGCGGCGTGCTGAGTAGAAGAAAGAAGTCTGGAATTCAGTCAGCATGAACTCCCAATTCTATTCCCCAACTCCCAATTCCCTTCTTCCCTAACCCCTAACTCCCAACTCCCAACCCCCTTCTTTCCCCAACTCCTAACTCCCAACTCCTAACTCCCTTCTTCCCCAACCCCTAATTCCCAACTCCCAACCCCCTTCTTCCCCCAACCCCTAACTCCCAACTCCCAACTCCCTTCTTCCTCCAATTCCCTTCCTCACAGACATAGCGGATAATTGCTGCAATGGTGGTGAGGTGTGTGATGCAATTTCTCAAGCTTTCTCTAATTTCAGGTGCAATTATTGGATTCAGTGCAAGTTTAGCGGTTGCCCAAACCTTAGAAAATCCAACAACAGCCGAAGACTTATTTCCCGCAATTCGCCAAGCAATTCCTACCGGAGTCGCGCAAACGCCGGGTACCTCCGCACAGCCCACAGTTCGCAATCGGATCGTTCGCTTTGTTAACAGTCGGGGGGAAGCCGTCGATCGAGAAGGGAACCCGATTGAAGGGCGTTTACCCCAAGAGTTTATTACCAACGAACTGCGCCTGCAAGCGGGGGATATCTACGATCCGGATATCGTCCAAGCTGATTTACAGCAACTCTATCAACTCGGCTTATGGGGTAACGTCACGGTTTCAGTCGTAGAGGTTCCCGATGAAAATCAGGTTGATGTGATTTATAACGTGAACGAACGGGCGGCGCGTTCTTTTAACTTTGGGGGGGGAATTAACGATGATGTGGGAATTTATGGCGAGGTTGGCTATCGCAGCGCCACCATTGGCAGATTGCACCAACGCCTAGAAGTCAATACCCAAGTCAGTTTAAGAGATGTGGGGGGTAGAATTCAGTTTGTCAGTCCCTATCGTTATGGGGAAGATGGACTGGGGTTTAGCTTTGGGGGATTTCGCGATCGCTCAATTTCCAATATCTTTGACCAAGATGTTGATTTACCGAATGGCGATCGCGTTCGCATTGGTCGAGTGGGCGGTAACGTCAACTTCACTCGCCCGATTGGTCGCTGGTATAGTACCGTCGGTTTGAACTATAACCGGATTAGTACCCGCGATGCTAATTGGAATATTGCCCGACGAGATGAGCGGGGCAATCCCCTAACCTGGAGTGGTACGGGAATTGACGATTTATACACCGTTTCCTTCGCCACTCGCCGCGATTGGCGCGATAATCCTTTCGATCCGAGGTCTGGGGGGATTCTCACCCTAGCGACGCAGCAATCGATTCCTATTGGGGTGGGGAATATTCTCCAAAATCGCCTCACGGCCGATTATTTGCTTTACGTTCCCACCCGTTGGGTCAGTTCTGAGGCCCAAAATCTGCAACCGAATACGCTGCCAGAAATGTTTGCCTTCAACCTGCAAGCGGGAACCATTCTCGGAGACTTACCGCCCCATCAAGCCTTTGCCTTGGGCGGGTTTAACTCGGTTCGCGGCTATGGTTCGGGGGATGTGGGTAGCGGACGCAGTTACTTTCTCGCGTCTGGGGAATACCGCTTTCCCTTATTTTCTCGCGTAGGTGGGGTGGTGTTTGCCGATTTTGCCACCGATTTAGGTTCGGGGGATACCGTGTTGGGCGAACCTGCGAATGTGCGCGATAAACCGGGGACGGGGATGGGAGGCGGGATTGGGTTAAGATGGCGATCGCCCTTTGGGTTAGTCCGCTTTGATCTCGGAATTAGCGATCGCGGTCGCATCTATTTTGAACTTGGTACCGGACAGCGCTATTAAGGAATCGGGATAAATTCCGCTTGTTGAACGAACTGTTGACCTTGGGGAGAACGCGCAAAATCGATAAAAGCTTTAACCACAGGACTGGTTTGTTTGGGAACGGCAAAAAACACATTCCGGCTAATGGGATAGGTGCCATTCTGTACGGCTGCCGCATCTGTTGGCAATATGCCATTAATAGGGATAATTTTGACCGTTTGCTGATTTTGGGCTTGAGCAACGGTGGTATAACTAATCCCATCCGTTCTCAAAGCCTGTAAAATCGGCGTCGTTACATCGCGGGTATAGGTGACAAAATTGGTGCCATCTTGTCCAAAGGGTTCTCCTAACAAAACCATCTCTTGAAAGAGGGTATAGCTACCGCTATTGGGAGAACGGTTTAAAACGCGGATGGGAACATTCGGCCCGCCTACTTCCGACCAATTCGTAATTTGCCCTTGAAAGATGCCTTTCAATTCCTCTAGGGTTAGACTGCCTGAAAAGGGATTGCTAGCCCCAATGACGATGGCAAGGGCATCTCTAGCCACGGGAATCGCTTGCAAGCCTGCTTGAACCTCTGTGGCGTTTAAAGGTCGCGAGGTGGCGGCGAGTTGCACCCGTTGCGCGATTAAGTTCGCCATCCCCCCATTCGATCCGGTGGGGTTGCCATTGGGAATGCCGTAGGTTATGGGAATATTCGGATTTTGCTGGCTAAAACCGTTTTGCAAGAGTTTAACCAATCTCACCATTGTAACGCTGCCATCTATGGCGAGGACAGTAGGGTTCGGCTGGGTTACTAATAGCGTATCGGGCGAGGCGACTGCACTTTGAGTTGTGGTGGAAGTGGATTCGCCAGTTAACGAACCAGAGGGATTCAAGAAAAACCAGTAATATCCCCCTCCCAATAACAACAGGAGAAAGGAGATAAAAACTAGGATCGACGAACTGTTTTTTTGAGTCATAATCCATCAGTCCTGAGAGGGACTCTAGCCAGCCTCAACGAGTTGCGAACTTCCCCTGATGAGGTGGGGTTGGGTTGATTGAGAAACGCGACCTTGAGCTAAATCAACGTTGGGTCAAGTATAGCTTTAGCGCTCTCAGGACTGATGGTTTTAACTGAAGGTTAATCTAGGTTATTTTCAGGTTAACTCTCTTGTTAAGCAAGGTATTTTCTAGAGCGAAATGGAACTGATGTTTTCTAAGGCTAAATTGGGGCAAGTGCGTTTAACTAAGCCAGTTAAAACTTTACCCGGCCCCACTTCAACAACTTTTTCTACGCCTAATTCTGCCAGGTTTAAGCAAATTTCGCGCCAGCGGACAGAACCTGTCATTTGTTGATTCAGGCGTTCTTTTAACAGGTTGGCATCGGTTGTGGGATTGGGTTCCACATTCGACAAAACGGGCATTTTTGCGGTTTGAAATTCAATCTTTGCTAATTCTTGAGCAAATTCAGTCGCCGCGATCGCCATGAAGGGGGAATGAAAGGCACCCGACACGCTTAAGGGAACGGCGCGTTTGACTTTAATTTGCCCTAAAACGGCTTCTACTGCTTCGGGCGTTCCAGAAATCACCACCTGAGCAGAACTGTTATCGTTAGCTAAGACGACACCTTCAGTTTGTTGAATGGCTTGTTCGAGTTGTTCGCGATCGAAGCCAATTAAGGCTGCCATTTTGCCGCCAGCAGCGCTATCCATCAGTTCAGCACGACGCTTAACCAGTTGCAATCCAGTGGCAAAATCAAACACTCCCGCCGCATAGAGGGCCACATATTCGCCTAAACTATGGCCGGCTACTAAATCGGGTTGGGGATGAGTTTGGCGCAGAAAATCAACCAAAATGCTTTCTACAACATACAAGCAGGGTTGAGTATAAAGCGTTTGGGAAAGCTGGCTGGCCTCGCCTTGAACGATGTCTAAAATTGACCAACCTAAAATGGCTTCCGCTTGTTCAAATTTGGTTTGAGCATCGGGATGTTGAGCAAAATCTACACCCATACCAACTTCTTGAGAACCTTGTCCCGGAAAAACCCATGCTGTTTTTGTCATTGCTATAAATTCGTGATATTAACCCCATTGAAAAATAGCGGCCCCCCAAGTTAAGCCCGCGCCAAAACCAGAGGCGGCGATCGCATCTCCGGGTTTCACTTTACCGCTGCGTACCGCTTCGTCTAAGGCGAGGGGAATTGAAGCCGCCGATGTATTGCCATAGTTGGCTAAGTTGCTGAGAACTTTGGCGCTATCAATATTTAACCGTTGGGCAACGGCATCTAAAATGCGTTGATTGGCTTGATGCAGCAGCAGCCAGTCAATTTGGGCTGAAGTCATATTCGCCCGGAATAGGGCCTTTTCAATCACTTCGGGGACGCGCTGAACCGCAAAGCGATAGACTTCTTTGCCATTCATGGTAATCGGGCCGTAGGTGCCTTGGGTGATGGTGACGCCATCCATCAGGGTGCGAGATTCCCCTTGATAGGCGAGTCGCAAGCAGGCGTTCATGCTGCCATCGCTTCTGAGTTCAAACCCCAAAAGGCGATCGCTCTCATCGGTGGCTTGCATCACCACGGCCCCGGCCCCATCGCCGAATAGGACGCAGCTAGAGCGATCGCCCCAGTCTACCCACCGCGACAGCACATCGGCCCCAATCAGCAGGACGTTGCGATAAGCGCCCGTGCGGATAAATTGCGAGGCCGTGACTAAGCCAAACACAAACCCCGAACAGGCTGCTGTTAAATCAAAAGCAACCGCTCTAGAGGCTCCGATTTGCGCTTGAATCAAGCTGGCGCTACCAAACAGGTCATCGGCCGTTGAGGTGGCTAGGATAATTAAATCTAGCTCTGTGGCGGCTAAATTAGCCATGTCTAGAGCAGATTGAGCGGCCGCGATCGCCAGATCCGTCATCGTGCGATCGGGCGTTACCAGTCGGCGTCGTTGAATTCCCGTGCGAGTGCGAATCCACTCATCGGAAGTCTCCACAATCTGACTAAGGGTCTCATTTGAGAGCGTCACTTGGGGCGTTGCCGAGCCACTGCCAATAAAAGCAACACCATTCCCTGATTGATTCAATGTTGTTTCTCCACGAAACGAGCGGGACAGAGCGTGAGTTGTGAAATCACTCGTGGGTGGCCATTTCTTTCGGGCAGCACCAATGGCGCAACCGAGAGAGCAGGCGCGTTGCCTCACGAAGAACGCATTAAAAGCGATCGCCCCATGACCCTATACTTTTTCTTCAGATTGCTGAGGAGTTTCCTGATATTGGGAAGCAATGCGCTCCAATACCTGATTGTCAACCGCCTCTTTAGCAAGGCGAATGGCATTAAACACCGTCGGTGCTTGAGAGCTACCGTGACCGATAATGCAAATCCCCGCGACCCCTAACAACAACCCGCCACCATGTTCGGCATGATCGAGGCGTTGTTTAATCCGTCTGAGATTCGGTTTCAAGATTGCTGTCCCAATCTGACCGTGCAAGCCTAGAGGTAGCTCTTCGCGCAGAATGTTCAGCGCCACCTCGCCCACAGCTTCGGCAAACTTCAGCAACACATTTCCCACAAAGCCGTCGCAGACGATCACGTCGTAGCGACCCGAAAGGACATCGCGCCCTTCAGCGTTGCCAATAAAGGAAATATGCGGATTATCTTGCAAAAGCTGATAGGTTCTCAAGGCTAACTCATTGCCTTTACAGGATTCTTCCCCAATATTGAGCAAGCCCACCTTGGGTTCAGGAATCCCCAGAACATATTGCGAGTAAACGCTGCCCATCGTGGCAAACTGTTCCAGAAAGTGAGGCCGACAGTCTACATTTGCCCCAACATCTAGAACCAGAACGGGCTTACCGGCAATCAAGGTTGGAAAAACTGCACCAATTGCAGGGCGGTCAATGCCCCGCAAACGACCTAAGCGCAATAAAGCCGCAGCCATCGCCGCCCCCGAATGACCCGCAGAAACAACCGCATCAGCGCGTTTCCGCTTCACCAAGTCCATCGCTACATTGATGGATGCTTTAGGCTTGCGCCTCAGACCCACTAAAGGCTCTTCGTTCATCGCAACGACGCCTTCAGCCGGAACAATTTCCAACTGGTGTGAATGTGTGTGTTTTGCTAGGGCTTCTTCTATCTGCTGTGGATCGCCCACCAGCAAGATTTCCACGCCGAGTTCTTCTCGCGCCCGTAATGCTCCCGCGACAATTTCGCCTGGGGCGTGGTCCCCACCCATAGCATCAATTGCGATTCGTGCCAGAGTTGATCCCATCGATCAAAGTCATAAAAGCCTTACAAATTGTACCATTAGCTGTTAGCTTTCAGGGGTCAAAAGTCGGGGGTTGTCGATGAATCGCTCTCCAACCCTGGACTGATGACCCTGGGACTAATCATCCATTCCGGGTTCGATAATCCGCTGGAACAGATAGCCCGTCCCTCTGGCGGTCAAAATCAGTTCGGGATTGCTCGGATCGTCTTCTAGCTTGGCTCGCAGGCGCGAGATATGGACATCGACAACCCGCGTATCGACGTGACGTTCGGGGGTATAGCCCCAGACTTCTTGGAGAATTTCCGAGCGCGAGAAGGGTTCGCCCGAACGACTGACC
This sequence comes from Desertifilum tharense IPPAS B-1220, assembly GCF_001746915.1. NCBI lineage: Bacteria > Bacillati > Cyanobacteriota > Cyanophyceae > Desertifilales > Desertifilaceae > Desertifilum > Desertifilum tharense. Next base: position 20,606 of record NZ_MJGC01000070.1, on the reverse strand, counting down.
AGCAACTCTAATAAACTAAATTCCATCCCCGTTAAGCGGATGCGTTCGTCGCCTTTGTAGACTTGGCGCTTGTTGGTGTCGATCCGCAAGCTGCTCACATGGATCACGCCAGAACTGGGGATTCCCGATGTGGAGGTTTTATCGACTCGACGCAATACAGACCGAATGCGAGCCTCTAGTTCTTTCGGGGAGAAGGGCTTGACTACGTAGTCATCCGCCCCCAACTCCAGGCCGGTAATTCGGTCGGCAACATCGCCTAAAGCCGTTAGCATAATGATGGGAACGTCGGATTCTTTACGGAGTTCTTGGCAAACCCCATAACCATCTAGCTTCGGCATCATTACGTCCAAAACCACTAAGTCAGGAACCGTAGAGCGGAAGGTCTCTAAGGCTTCTTCACCATCCGCAGCCGTGACGACATCGTAGCCAATCATTGACAAACGAGTCTCTAGGATGCGACGGATACTGGCCTCGTCATCAACGACCAGAATTTTTTCTTTGTGATTGTCCAATTGACTCGATACTCCCTAACTGAACCAATAGTTTCTATGCTTGAATTCACCCGATCTTAATTAAAATGGTATGCCGATTTAGGGGTTTTAAGCAAAAGGCTCGCATTTTCTACTTATTAATTTGGAGTAGCAATCGCGATCGCCCCCCTGGAGAATTCAACCGAGGCCGCAACCCCAAGCCTAAATCCTTTATAAAATCTCCAGGGTTTGTCTAGATTCGGTCTACGCTTTGATTGGGACATTAAAAACGCTTTAAATTTGCCAATTTCCCATGCCAAAATCTCGAACCATTTACACGTGCAACCAATGTGGGGCTGAGTCTTCCCAATGGTTTGGCAAATGTCCGGCTTGCGATAGCTGGGATTCCCTAGTAGAACAAGTGAGTTCGGCGGCGACTGTCCCTGGAAGACCGAGCTTGAATAGTTCGGCGTGGATGCGAGAGGGCGACAAGTCAGGCAAGAATAAAGGCCCCGCTCAACCTAGGGCTGCTGTGAAATTATCTCAGATTTCGGATGCGGCGGTCATGCGTTGGACTTCGAGTTATGGGGAATTGGATCGAGTTTTGGGTGGGGGAATTGTTCCGGGTTCGCTGGTGCTGATTGGCGGCGAACCGGGGATAGGCAAGTCTACGTTGCTGTTGCAGGTGGCGAATCAATTGTCCTATACCCATCGCGTTCTCTATGTGTCGGGGGAAGAATCCGGCCAGCAGGTGAAGTTACGGGCGGCGCGTTTGGGTGTGGGGAAAGGGGACACTCGCCGCATGAGTAATGGGAAGGATTCTGGAGAAATGGGAAATGGCAAGGCTCAACGACTAGGGGAAGAAATAGAAGCCTCTCAAGCAACGTCCGATCAAAATTTCTATCTGTTACCAGAAACGGATTTAGAGGAAATTTTACGGGAGATGGAGGCGCTGAAACCCAATTTGGCGGTGATTGATAGCATTCAGACGATTTATTTTCCCAGTTTGACTTCTGCACCCGGTTCGGTGGCACAGGTGCGCGAATGTACTTCGGCGCTGATGCAGGTGGCGAAGCGGGAAAATATTACGCTGTTTATTGTGGGTCATGTAACCAAGGATGGGGCGATCGCCGGGCCGCGTGTCTTAGAACATTTGGTCGATACGGTATTGTATTTTGAGGGCGATCGCTTTGCCTCTCATCGCCTATTACGCTCGATGAAAAATCGGTTTGGCGCAACCCACGAAATCGGCGTGTTTGAGATGGTGGCGCAAGGGTTGGATGAGGTGGCGAACCCGTCTGAGCTATTTTTGGGCAACCGCGATGAGTTTGTATCGGGAACGGCGACGATTGTAGCCTGTGAAGGGACAAGACCGATTGTGGTGGAGTTACAGGCGTTGGTGAGTCCAACCAGTTATGGTTCGCCGCGCCGTTCGACGACGGGGGTAGAGTCCAATCGCTTGCTGCAAATTTTGGCGGTGTTGGAAAAGCGGGTGGGAATTCCCCTCTCGAAGCTGGATGCTTATGTGGCGTCGGCGGGGGGTTTGGGGGTGGAGGAACCCGCCGCCGATTTGGGAATTGCGGTGGCGGTGGTTGCCAGTTTTCGCGATCGCCGCGTCGATCCGCGTACCGTATTAATTGGCGAGGTAGGTTTGGGCGGTCAGGTTCGGGCGGTATCTCAGTTGGAGTTACGCTTAAAGGAGGCGGCTAAACTGGGATTTAAACGGGCGATCGTTCCTAAAGGTCAATCGTTACCCGATATGGGGTTAACGATTATTCCAGTATCGCGGGTACTTGATGCCATTATTGCGGCAATTCCGGCACAATTGCGATCGGAGGCGGAGGAACCGGAGGAGGAATTTGAGGAGTAGGCTAGTTACCTGCTTGCAAGATTTGGATTGCGGTTAAAATTCCCCCTAACTCTTGTAGGAAACTAGAAGCGATCGCACTTTCTCCCTGATAGACACCCTCCTCGTAGAGTCCTGCAACCCAACTTAAGACGGTAATGCGTTCTTGAATGGGGTCAACAATCCAATATTCGCTAATTCCTCGCGCTTCGTATTGAGAACGTTTATAACGGTAATCTCGTTCTTGCTGCGGTTGTCCCGGACTCACCACTTCTACAACTAACTGCGGGGGTGGCATATCTAAGGTAACAAGAGAACGACTGGCTCCTGCTAACATGAGTGCGAGTTCTTCAGTTAATACCATTAAATCGGGAAGGCGTACCGTAGCCCTTCTACCACTGACGGCGATTTCGGTGCCAATTCTTAACCGATAAAACGGGATTCCTAGTTGTAAAAAATAGGCAAACAAAAAAGAGGCAATGCGGATATTGCGATCGCTCTCTGTGGGCATAGCCAGCAACTCTCCGTCCTCTAGCTCATATCGGGTATCTGTGCCATCGTCATAACTGAGAAAATCCTCTAGCGTCATGAGTTGAGAGGAAATCGTCATCGCAACCTCCTAGATCCTAACTGTTCTACAAAGGCGGCGTGTTCCGGCGAGGCGATGCCCTGTTGCAAGACCTGCAAAACTTGGATCATTTGATTGTTTAATAGCGCATCCACCGCTAACCACAAACCCGGAAACTGACGAGAACGAATAATGCGATCGCGATCGCTCATCAGCGGTTGGTAGTCTCCCTCTACCAATTCAAACCAATCTAAGCGTTGTTCAAACGATTGCCAAACGATGTATTCTCGTACCCCATTCCGACGATAAGCCCGTTGTTTACCGCCTAAATCAATGGCAGCGCTACTGGCTGCAATTTCCACGACTAATTCGGGTACGCCTTCTAAATAACCCTCTTCGGTTAATCTAGCGCCTCCTCCTGCGGCTTCTTCCAAAATTAAGACAATATCGGGTTGGGGTTCGTTGTCTAAGTCTAGGCGAACGGTGGGTTCAATACCCAACAGCAAACCTGGCGTACTCACTTGATACGTCCACAACCAGCCATGCAAGCGGCTATGAGGTTCTGCGTGTTGCTGGAAGCGCAGGGGAGATGCCACGTAAACAATGCCTTCAATCAGTTCTGCTTTTTGGACGTAGGGGTTTGCTGTATAGCGGCGTTCAAATTCGGGACGCGTCAGGCGATCGCCATTCTCCAAGGGGGGATACTGAGGAATAGAAGTCGTCATAACCCTATCAAGCTGAGATTGCTTCAATCCTAGACGATTTGGGTCTAGGTTTCTGGGGGAGGATTGCGATCGCTTAAAGAGGGTGACTCTATTTCTAGGGTGGCATTGAGTTCGCTAGGAAACTCGGTACGGCGGACGCGAATTTGGTGCAGGCGCGGCCCTTCGGCAGAGATTACGGTGAGTTCGAGGCTGTTGTAGTTGAGGACTTCTCCCACGCTGGGGATCTTTTGCAGGTTGTAGATTAAAAAGCCCCCTAATGTTTGATATTCGTCGAGGATGGGGAGTTCTAGGTTCAAAAGTTCGTTGACTTCTTCGAGGTGCAGTTGGGCTTGGACAAGATAGGTTTGAGCATCTAGCATCTGCACGCTGGGGTCTTCGGTTTTGGTGGGTTCCTCGGTATTACCAATAATTTCGGCGATGATGTCTTGAATGGTCAGTAAGCCAGCAGTTCCGCCAAATTCATCGACGACAATCACCATTTCTTGCTGCGATCGCTGCATTAAGGGTAACAGTTCGTTGAGGGGTTTCTGTTCGGGGATGAAGCGGGCGGGCCGCAACCAAGCCCGAATGGGAGTTTCTAGGGTGAGTTCGCCGTTAGCGAGGGGTTCGGCTAGTTGTTTGAAGTGAATAATGCCTTGAATGTCATCGAGGGATTCTCCCATGACGGGATAGCGAGAATGACCCGTATTGGCAATTTCGCTCAGAAGGGTGTGGAAACTGGCATGGACGGGTAAGGCGGCGATGTTGGTACGGGGAATCATGATTTCGCCCGCAAGGACTTCGCCAAATTCAAAGACGTTTTTTAACAGTTCGCGTTCTTCGGCTTCGAGTCCTGTAGATTCGCTGGAGGTGGCGATGATCAGTTGCAGTTCTTCGGGGGTGAGTCGGCTATACCAAGCGCCTCGGTATTGTACGCCGCACAGGCGCAAAAGTTGGCGCGTCGATTGGTTGAGTATCCAAATAAACGGATTAAAGAAGCGGGCGATCGCTAAACTGGGAGGGCCTAAAAATCGGGCCAGTTGTTCGGAATACAGTAAGGCAACGGATTTGGGACACAGTTCGCCGAGGACAATCTGTAAGTAAGCGATGAGTAAAAAGGCGATGGGGATGGAAACAGAGTGGGTGAGAAATTGTTTGGCGTTGTTGGGGATGGGGAGTTGTGTCATCCCGCGCGCAATTAACACCGCCATTGTGCTTTCGCCAATCCACCCTAGGGCTAGACTGGAAAGGGTAATGCCGAGTTGGGTAGTGGACAGCAGGCGATCGATGCTGCGCTGCAAGTTCTGTACGGTTTTGGCTTGGATATCGCCAACCGCAACTAGTTGACTAATGCGCGATCGCCGAACGGAAACAATCGAAAATTCTGCGGTGACAAAAAAGGCATTAATCGCAATTAAAAGAAAGACTAACAGCACCCGCACAATCGCATCGGAAAGCGTTAAGTTAACCGCAGCAGCCGCTTGAACCGTTAGACTTCGACTAACAGTAACGGCGACTGCATCTGAAAAAAGAACTATCATAAAATAGCAATCAAGAAAAAGACAAAAGGGAATTTCTCACCTCAAAACACGTCGCAGTCCTTTTGCCTTTCCATCATCAAGTTAGGGAAGCAATGAATCTTTCTGAGGCGCGTTTAGCGCTCCCCGAAAGTCACTCTAGAGTTTAATTTTTGGATTGACCTTCAATTCTCGACTTTACGTTGGCAAGAATATCTTCTTCGCGCAATAGAATTACGGGTGCTTTATCTGAAGAGGGGGTTTGCGGATTTCTGCGAGTCGGCAAATTGCTTGCAGGACTCATGTCCGGTTGCGATACCCCTTTGAGGGCTTCTCGTCCCAGCGTAAATCCCCAAGCAGCACTAATAATTCCTGCTCCAAACATTAGAGTCAGTAAAATTAAGGTCAGCACTACAGTAGAGTTAATTTTCATTGCTTTTGCTTGACAAGTTCCTCTAAATATTAAGGGGTGTGTCTGTTGGTTAATAACCCTTTTCTGGGTTTAGGCGGTTGAACCCGGTTGATTCTGAGCGCAACGGGCGAATTACAATTGACTGGGATAGGGTAGCTGAATGCAGCCAGTTAACGATACAATGATACAGCAACTGAGAAGGTTGTGTAGGGTCTGGTGCAGCAATTCCCATCCGATTGTGCCAGAATCTTTACAGATCGGCATTCAAGCGCCCTTGGCCGATTGGGGAGGCAGCGAACTCATAATTCGCCTTCAGACTGGTTCGATTCCAGTAGGGCGCATCCTCAACAAACAAAAGAGAAGCGCTCGATAAAGCGCCTCTCTAGATCAAAGTTTAGACTCAGAGTTTAAGGAAGCGGCAAGCGTTCAAAGACCAACTCGCTACCCAAAACGCGGCTGCCAGGAATCGTTGAAGGCAGTTGGCGGACGGAAGTATCGAAGGGATTCGGTAAATCGAGGGTGCGAATAAAGCGATCGCTGCGGTTTTGCTGCTCTAATACTTGTTGATAGAGTTCGCTAACCAGGGCTGCATCGCGGGCAATTTGCCGTTCCCGATAGGCCCCTAACCCAAAATTGGCTTGAACTTGACGATAGATGCGGCGATTTTCTTGAAAGGAGCTAGAATTTCGAGTTAAAGCCCGGTCAAAGGCTTCAGGAATGGTAATGTAGTCGCTGCGGTTCATTTCCGGGGCGAGGATTTCTTGGGCTGAGGCTTTACTTGCCAAGGTTGCCGCACAAGAAACGCCTAGAAGCAATACACTAAATAAGGTTGAATATCGGACGCGCATAAATAATCCTCACATTCTTAAGGGCCATCTTAACTTAACCGGGCGCAATGTCCGGATCGTCCAATCGGTCAATTTCTGTCTTCAAGCTTAAGTAATGACTTCTGAAATTCTCTCACAATCCGCAGCTACGGCTGATTTAGCGACCTTACGCCATCAACTTCTCGATTTATTTTGCGAACTCGCCTATCGAGAAGGCGATTTTGTCCTATCTTCCGGCAAAAAGAGTACCTATTACATTAATGGCAAGCAAGTCACGCTACATCCCCAAGGGGCTGTTGCTACGGGGCGTTTATTATTCTCATTGTTGCCTGCCGATACCCAAGCTGTGGCAGGATTGACCCTAGGGGCCGACCCGATTGTCAGTGCGGTGAGTGTGATTTCCGTCTATGAAAATCGCCCCATTCCCGCGTTGATTGTCCGCAAGGAAGCCAAAGATCACGGGACGATGGCTTATATTGAAGGCAATCGCTTGCCTGCTGAGAGTAAGGTAGTGGTTTTAGAGGATGTGGTGACGACTGGACAGTCGGCGATGAAGGCGGTGCAACGCCTGCGGGATGCGGGTTATCAGGTGGAAGAGGTGATTTCCCTGGTGGATAGGCAGGAAGGCGGGGCCGAATTTTATGCATCTGTTGGGCTAAAGTTTCAGGCTGTATTCACCATTGCTGAAATTCAGCAGTGGTTCCGCAAATCTCAGCCTGCTTAGTTAGAAGGGGGTTCCGTATCTAGGCGGTTCGCTTGGCGCAATACTACGGTGTCTTCTACGCGCGAGACTAAAACCAGTAGTAAGGCACCGAATAAAAGGTAACTCCAGCCAAAGGCATTGGTGACTAAGCCAAAGATTTGGGTAGCGACGATGAGGGCGATGCTGGCTAAGTCAATCAACAGGTTCATTCTAGGGCCAAGGTGGATAATGGCGTGTTGCCACCAGTGCAAGGAACTGCCAATTGCCCAAAGTCCTGCGAAAATGGCTGCATACCAAGCATCGTAGCTGAATTGAGCAAAGCCAATGACGGCAAAGGCGGCGGCGATCGCCAAATAGATTAGACTAAACTTGTTGAATCGAAACATCCTCGCATCTCCCAGAATTTAGCTTGTTTTGAGTGTATCGGGTCTGGGGTCAGTTTTGGCTTCTGGCTAAGGACAGGGATGGGGTGGCATTTCGCAGGCTATTTCTTGTTTGCGGGAAAGTAGCAAGTAAGCTGGCATTTCGCCTTTGCCTTTCATGGGAATTAAACCGCGCGGTTCAAAGTTGTAGAGGTGTTTGAGACGCTGGTAAGTGCTTTCGCTGACTTGGATGCTTCCGGGAACGCCAGAAGATTCCATCCGGCTAGCGAGGTTGACTGCATCGCCCCAAATATCGTAACTAAATTTTTTGGTGCCTATCACCCCAGCCACAACCGGGCCTGTGTTGATGCCAATCCGCAGGTTGAGATGGGTTTGATTGGTTTGGTTGAACGCTTGGAGTACGGCTTGCATATCAAGGGCCATATTCGCGATCGCGATCGCATGATCTGCTCTAATTAAGGGTAATCCTCCCACGACTAAGTAAGCATCGCCAATCGTTTTAATCTTTTCTAACCCATGTTGTTCGGTTAAACGATCGAAAGCAGAAAAAATTTCATTGAGCAAGCTGACTAACTCTAAAGCTTTGAGTTGACTTGCCAATTGGGTGAAATTCACCAAATCAGCAAATAAGATTGTGACCTCTTCAAAGTTATCGGCAATTGTTCTTAAATCAAACTTTAATTCTTCAGCAATGGAAGCGGGTAAAATATTGAGTAAGAGGTCTTCGGTTTGGTTCCGTTGGTAGCGAAACGCCTCTTCCATCACCTTGCGTTGATTGATGTTCAGCAAAAAGACCGATAATCCTGAATAGGAGGGAAACGCCCGAACTTCTAACCATTGTCCCAAGCTCACCTCAAACTCTTCAAACATCACCTTCTGCTGTTGAGACATTGCTTTTCGATATTCATGTTCAAACTTAGAACCCACAATTTCTGGGAAAGTTTGCCAAATATTTTGTCCTAATAATTCTTCAGGTTGACGCTTAAAAATTTGAGCAGCAACTGGATTAATCCCCGTAAATTCCCATTGAGGATTGAGCGTAAAAAAGCCATCGCTCATACTTTCGAGTAAATCCACTACTTGAGCATCAGAAATTCTCAAATTGGCTTCTACTTCTTGATAGCGTTTCAGTTGACCTTCTAAACGCGCAGTCTTTAAGCGGAGTTCCATCTGAGCAATGACTTGACGCCCCAATGCTTGTAGCGCCTTTAGCTGTTGGGGGGTAAGATGGCGGGGAATTCGGTCAATCGTACACAGCGTTCCCAAGGGAAACCCTTCAGGCGTTACTAATGGGGTGCCTGCATAAAAGCGGATGTTAGGGTCAGCAGTCACCAGGGGATTGTTTGCAAAACGCTCATCCTCGCAAGCATTAGGCACCACCATAACTTCATCGGGTTTAAGAATGGCATAGGCGCAAAAGGCTTGTTCTTTGGGGGTTTCGGGAGCCTCTATACCCAACTTAGATTTAAACCACTGACGGTTGTTGTCAATTAAGCTAATCAGGGCGATGGGCGTTCCACAAATATAAGCAGCTAATTCGGTGAGTTCGTCAAACTCTTCTTCTGGAGGGGTATCGAGGATTTGATAATGATTGAGGGCTGCAAGTCGTTCGGTTTCATTACTCGGTAGAGGGACGGCTGAAGCGGGTTGATGAGAACCGAGGGGTCTGCGTCTTGAGGTGGGGAGGAATGAGAGGAGGCGCTGGCAAAAACGATTAGGCTTGCGTCTGTTGAGAGGGCGATTTTGCTTTGAAGCTTTCCTCACGATTCAGTAATCCATCAGGTGGTTTCTTAGCAGAGTTTCCCTGTTTTGTCAAGCTCTAAGATGGAGTCTTGCGTGCTTTCTGACAAGTTAGGGCGTCTGCCTATACTCCTAAAATAGCGCAAACCGCACCTTTACTGAACTGTGATTTTGTGTAAATTAACACAAGGACAGGGTTCTGCCCTTGTGTATTCTAGCCGCTAATTACTTGGAAGAGACGGCTTCTTTGTCTTTAGCGAGGAATTTTTCTAACTCTGTCAGCGCATCGGCGTCCACTTTGGTCTGCATGGGGCAGAATTTGGGGCCGCACATGGAACAGAATTCTGCGGTTTTGTAGATGTCTGCGGGTAGGGTTTCGTCGTGGTACTCTTTTGCCCGTTCGGGGTCGAGGGATAATTCAAACTGGCGATTCCAGTCGAAATTATAGCGGGCCGCTGAGAGTTCGTCATCGCGATCGCGCGCGCCGGGACGATGGCGGGCGATATCGGCTGCATGGGCCGCAATTTTATAGGCAATTAAGCCATTTCGCACATCTTCAGCATTGGGTAAGCCGAGGTGTTCTTTGGGGGTGACGTAACACAGCATGGCGGTACCGTGCCAACCTGCGATCGCCGCGCCAATCGCCGAGGTAATATGATCGTAACCGGGGGCAATATCCGTTACTAGAGGCCCCAACACATAGAAGGGCGCTTCAGAACACTCTTCCATCTGTTTTTTAACGTTAAACTCAATTTGATCCATCGGCACATGGCCGGGCCCTTCTACCATCACCTGTACGTCGTGTTCCCAGGCTTTGCGGGTGAGTTGTCCAAGGGTTTTGAGTTCGGCGAGTTGCGCTTCATCTGAGGCGTCGTGGGTGCAACCCGGTCGCAGAGAGTCGCCTAAGCTGAAGGAAACATCGTACTTTTTAAAAATCTCGATAATATCCTGAAAATGGGTATAGAGAGGGTTTTGCTTGTGGTGGTGTAGCATCCACCGGGCGAGGATACCGCCGCCGCGAGAAACAATCCCGGTGATCCGATTTTTGACTAACGGCAGGTGTTCGATTAAGATGCCTGCATGGATGGTCATGTAGTCTACGCCTTGTTGGGCGTGTTTCTCGATGATGTGCAGAAAGTCATCGGGCGTCAGGTTTTCCATATTCCCATGCACGCTTTCTAAGGCTTGGTAGATGGGAACGGTACCGATGGGAACCGATGAGGCTTGAATGATGGCGGTACGAATTTCGTCTAAGTTACCGCCTCCGGTCGATAAGTCCATGACGGTATCTGCACCATACTTGATGGCGAGGTGCAGTTTGGCAACTTCTTCGGCTAAGTCTGAAGAGTTGGGAGAGGCCCCAATGTTGGCATTGACTTTACACTTAGAAGCAATGCCGATACACATCGGTTCTAAGTTCGTGTGGTTGATGTTCGCCGGGATAATCATTCTCCCTCTGGCGACTTCTTCGCGAACTAAGTCCGCTGGTAAGTTTTCCCGTTTGGCGACGTGGTGCATTTCTTCGGTAATGACACCTTGACGCGCATAGTGCATTTGCGAGACATTGGCTTGTCCCTGCCGTTTGGCTACCCATTCAGTACGCATATTGAATTCCTCTCGATTACAAGCTTCCCTCCGCCGGTACTAGCCGGACTCAGGTTCTCAGGGTGTAATCTCAGCCTGGTTGGGACTCAGGCACCCCTAGCTTAATCGAGTATCCTACCACTGAAGTGCGATCGCGCCAAATCCTGAAATGATTTGTAATTCTGGGATAGGTTTCTTGATACAGAAGCTACAAGACTTATTGCTAGCGAATTTGGGAAAACGTCACTACGACGGTACAGTCATCTTCTTGGCATTCTACATTAAAGGGTTTGTCGGGATAAACGCTCCGCAGGCGAGAGTCCCAAGTTTGTGCGATCGCTTCTCCTAAATATAATAAGTTATCAATTCCAACTTGCTCGGCTCCAGGGAGTAAATCATCGATATGTTGGTGGTTCATGACTTTCTCAATAGCAGTCATATCGCCATCAAGCGTAACTTTCCATTGTTCATAAAAATCTTGGCTAAATGCCTCTTTTAAGAAAATACCCCCTTCATGCTCTATAAAGTCTGGAAGAAAAAGTTTAGTATAGGCTAGAGCCACTTCTACCCTAGAAACTCTATGCAGATAATCCCATAAAGAGAATTGTGACTCATTTAACCTTCTCCATCTCTGAAAGTTTTTGAGTTGAGCTAAATTGAGATCGGTTGTGATTTTTTTAGTAAGACTCATTTTTATGGAATCTCATCTGGCATTGCAGGTCTAACTCTTTTATTAGCTTGAACAAATATCTTTTTTTGGGAATTTTGATGATGGCTGTACTCTACTACATGAGGGGTTGGTATTCCTGCATGAGCTTTTCCAGTAAGGTCTACACGCTTAATCGCTTTTCCCTCCTCATCATATACAATATAGCTTGTCAAATTGGATTCATTCCGGCGATATAGAATAGCTCTCGCCTCTTCTCCTTCAAGAGGAAAGTGACCGCTGACTTGCTTTCCGTTAGCTATTAAGGTTCTAGCGGGTATTCCTACCGTCCAGTCAATCGGTTTAGGCACGTTTTGAAAGCATCTGGACAGTAAGATTATATCATGTTGTTAAGATACTTATAAATAAACGTTTCCTCCTTTACGTCTAGTTATCGCAAACTTAGGGGAAGTCCCATTATTTCCGTTTGCAAGACAGTCTTTTCTGAAGCATTTAGTAAATTTCGGAGAATGGTTGTAGCTAATTCATAGCTGAGGCGAACGGGAACTGCATTTCCAATCATTTTGTAACCTGCGTTCAGATTTTTATAATCAAAAATAAAATTATCGGGAAAAGTTTGAATTCTGGCACATTCCCGCACAGAAAGACGACGATAAGGTAAGGGAGAATTAGGATCGAAGATAAATTTATCTTTGTCGAAATAAATCATCTTATTCGCTTGGGGATGAATAGGTGCGTGTCGTCCTCCAGCTTGAATGGTAAAGGAGGGTTCATCCCAACTGCGGACGCGATTTCTAGACATATAAATACTGGAAAATCCCCCAGTCATATATTCATGATTGGGAATTTGACAAGTATTGCCATTGGTCTTACATTTATCGATTGCAGGAATAGCAGTTTCTCGTAAATCCCAAATGGCATCCTTTAAAGTTAGAGGTTGAGAGTGGGGGATAAGATGAGTAAAATCAAAGCGCTGATTTAGCTGCATATGATAGCCGACTAAAATCACGCGCTTGCGGTCTTGCGGTACTTGATAATCTACCGCATTCAATAACTTGTATGTTACCCAATATCCGGCTTCTTCAAAAGCTGCAATAATATTATTTAAGGCTTGGCGATGCTTCTGGTGCAACAAACCGGAGACATTTTCAGCGAGGAAAAATAAGGGCTGTTTATCTCGCAAAACTCTGACATATTCTAAGAAAAGTTGTCCGCGTTCGTCTTCAATTCCGCGCTGGCTTCCGGCTTCACTCCAACTTTGACAAGGCGGACCGCCAATGATACCGATACAGTCAGGAATCTCTTCAGAAGGAATATCGCGAATACTGCGCTTATCGAGGAACGTTTGGGGGTGATTGGCTTCGTAGGTTTGCCAAATTTCTCGATCGAATTCATTCGCCCAAATGACATCAAATCCTGCTTGACTAAAGCCTAGGTCTAATCCACCGCATCCAGCAAATAAGGAAATAACAGGCTGATTCATTTGCTTTAATGCAGGTCATTCAAGATTGGGCAAAAGCTTTAATATTCTAGCATATTATTGGTCATTCTGAGCGATTGAATCATCAAAGGGATTTATAGGAAAGCGAAATGCTAACAAAATCCAAACGCTTTCAAATAGAAGGCAATTCCCCTGTTACGCTATTAAAATAGACAAGTTAATCAGGGATATGGTGCCAAAATTCACAGATACCACTAGCTGGCAACAAGCAGAAGTGTTGATGCAACCTGCCTTACTGCGGGTGGTAGATAATATCCGCAAGCAGCTAGATGTTTCTGGGTGGAAAGGTACGTATGAGGAAGTGGAAACCCCTATTCCCGGACATCAGCTCTGCTTGCAACGCAACGGTCAGCAGTTCGTTTACAATATTTGGGACTTGTGTTTTCAGGTCTGCTTTCGCGACTATCAACCTGCACCCGGAGAGGAGGGGACTCAAGAGGTTGAGGTGGATACTCGCCTGCTGGATGAGGAGGGCGAGGTAGACTGGCAGCAACTCGAAGATAAGACAAAAGGTATTATTGAAGCCCTTTTTGCCAATTTACCACAAGGCGAGTTTGAGAATGATTGAACAATTGCAGCAAGTTCAAGCCGCTACAGGCGCAACGCTTAAAGATGGGGTGGCTGTCCGCTTTGAGAATGAGACGGATGCTAGCTTAGAGGATGATACGCTATTGTGCGATCGCACTCACTGGGGACGCCTGCAAGTTACGGGAGATGACCGTATCCGATTTTTGCACAATCAAAGCACCAATGACTTTGAAAAACTCAAACCCGGACAAGGCTGCGATACAGTTTTTGTGACTTCAACGGCGAGAACCCTAGACTTAGTCACCGCCTATGTAACTGAAGATAGCGTTATCCTGCTGGTCTCGCCCAACCGGAGAGAGAAGATTTTCCAATGGTGCGATCGCTATATCTTCCCAATGGATAAAGTAGAGTTAACCGATATTACCGAGGAAACCGCCTGTTTTAGTTTAATCGGTAAAACCAGCGATGCTATTTTAATCCAACTGGGCGGACAACCCCTCACCAGCGAACCCTTTGGCACCCATCAACTTCAGTTACTCGCAAACCTAGAAACTCGCGTCGCAGTCGGTAGCGGTTTAGCCACCCCCGGATATACTTTAATCGTTCCCGCCCAAAAAGCAGCCACCCTCTGGAGTCAACTAGTAGCCGCAGGGGTAAAACCTATCGGAAGCCAAACTTGGGAAACCCTCCGCATTCAACAGGGACGCCCAACCCCAGACCAAGAACTCACCGAAGAATATAATCCATTAGAGGCGGGTTTGTGGCAAACCATCTCATTTGAGAAAGGTTGCTACATTGGTCAAGAAACTATCGCCAGACTCAACACCTATAAAGGGGTGAAACAGCAACTTTGGGGAGTTCGCCTCCAGACTTACGCCGAACCCGGAAGCCTCATCACCGCAGGTAAAGAAAAAGTCGGCACTCTCACCAGTATCATGCAAACGGATAAGGATTACATTGGACTCGCCTACATTCGCACCAAAGCAGGCGGCGCAGGTTTGCAAGTTTTGGTAAACGATACCCCAGGCGAGGTTATTGACGTTCCCTTCCTCTCTCGCGGCTATCTGGGGGAAGCGCCAACCGCTTAAGTAGAATAAAGCATTCCCTTGACTGGGGTGCCTCCCTGTAAGTGTTTGGTGACAACCGCAGGCACTTCATCGGGATGTACCCCACCATACCAGATGGCGTCGGGTAAGACCAAAACCATCGGCCCATTGCCACATTGTCCCAAGCAACGGGTGGCGAGAATTTCTACCCCTTCGACGGGTAAGGCTTGAAATGCGGCTAAAACCTTAGCAGAACCGAGTTTGCGACAACTGGTATTTTGGCAAATTCTCACTTGTCGAGGTAAGTCTTCCATGAGCAATCGGAAATCGGTCTATTCTCAGCTTACAGGGAATTGCGATCGCAAGGAAAACGCTTACGATCAAAGATAACGGGATTGACGTTTGGGGAAAAGCAGCGATGGTCGTACAAATTCCAATTCAACGCCTGCAAGTTCCACCCGGACAGCGAGTTTTATTGCAAGATGTCAGTTGGGAAGAATTTATCGCTATTCTACAGGATCTGGGCGAGCATCGCGTCACGCGCATTGCTTACGATGACGGACTTCTAGAAATTATGTCACCCTTACCAGAACATGAGTATTTCAAGGAAACGCTGGGAGACGCCATTAAGGATATTGCCGAAACTCTAGAATTGAATTATGAAAGTTATGGTTCTACCACTTGGCGACAGCAGGCTAAACAGGCAGGGTTAGAACCGGATAATTGTTTTTACTTCCAAAATGAAGCCAGAGTGAGAGGGAAGCTACAGTTCGATCTTAACCAAGACCCGCCCCCCGATCTTGCCTTAGAAATTGATATCACCAGCCCATCGTTAGAACGATTTCCCATTTATGCACGCTTAGGTGTTCCCGAACTGTGGTGCTACAATGGCGAGATTCTGAAAATCTACCAACTTCAGGACGGGCAGTATATTGAAGTGAAGCAAAGTTCAATCTTTCCCCAATTGAATCTTAGCCAACTTCCAGAATTGATTGAAACCTATCGTCCTGCGGGGCGTTTGGCACTGCGGCGAGCAATTCGGGCTTGGGTAAGACAGCAACAAACCGAGTAAAGCAGGTGAGTTTGCGATCGCAGATAACAAGAATTATAGACGCTCAAGTTTGGCAAGAAGCAGTAATGGTAGTAAAAATTCCAATTCAACGCCTGCAAGTTCCACCCGGACAGCGAGTTTTATTACAAGATGTCAGTTGGGAAGAATTTGTCGCTATTCTACAGGATCTGGGCGAGCATCGCGTCACGCGCATTGCTTACGATGACGGACTTCTCGAAATTATGTCACCCCTGCCAGAACACGAGTATTTCAAGCAAGCCTTGAGTATTGCAATTGAAGATATTGCCGAAACTCTAGAATTGAACTATGAAAGTTATGGTTCTACAACCTGGCGACAGCAGGCTAAACAGGCAGGCTTAGAACCGGATAATTGTTTTTACTTCCAAAATGAAGCCAGAGTGAAAGGGAAGCTACAGTTCGATCTTAACCAAGACCCGCCCCCCGATCTTGCCTTAGAAATTGATATCACCAGCCCATCGTTAGAACGATTTCCTATTTATGCACGCTTAGGCGTTCCCGAACTGTGGTGCTACAATGGCGAGGTTCTGAAAATCTACCAACTTCAGGACGGGCAGTATCTAGAAGTGGCGCAAAGCTCAATCTTTCCTCAATTGAATATTAGCCAACTTCCAGAATTGATTGAAACCTATCGTCCTGCGGGACGTTTGGCACTGCGGAAAGCTGTTCGAGCTTGGGTAAAGTCAATTTTAGGCTAAATCTAAGAAAAAGCGATCGCCCTATCCCAATTCCCGATACAGACTCGTATGATTGATAGAGTCCGTTGAAATGAGTACCCGTCCAAGCTGTGAGCTATTTTGATGCTGCGTCTACGCCCGAACCGACTGTTCCCAACGCCGACTATCGCGCCCTAGACCGAGACAAGCTAACCCCAATGCTCCAGCACTATGCTGAAGTCAAGGATAAGTATCCCCATGCGTTATTACTGTATCGGGTGGGTGACTTCTTTGAGTGCTTCTTTTTGGATGCTGTCACCATTTCGCGGGAACTCGAACTCGTCCTCACCAGCAAAGATGGCGGGAAAGAAATTGGGCGAGTTCCGATGACAGGCGTTCCCCACCATGCCTTAGACCGCTACAGCCCGCAATTGGTGGAAAAAGGTTACGCTGTCGTCATTTGCGACCAAACCGAAGATGCGGCCACCGCCGCCGCCGAACGCCGCATGGTAACGCGGGAAATTACTAAAATTCTCACGCCCGGAACCCTCACCGATGAAGGGATGTTAAAGGCGCGACACAATAACTTTTTAGCGGCGGTAGTCATAGCCGCAGACCATTGGGGGTTAGCCTATGCCGATATCTCTACTGGGGAGTTTCTCACCTGCCAAAGTTCCGGTTCTGAAGCGCTAGCCCAGGAATTGATGCGCCTGCAACCTGCGGAAATTCTAGTCCCTACCAACGTCCCGGACTTAGTGGGACTGTTGCGACCGGGGGAAAAGTCTGAGCATTTACCGGAGAGTTTACCGCCTGGATTTTGCTATGCTTGGCGATCGCAACTTCCCTTTAGTTTAATTGAAGCAAAACAACGCCTTTTAGAAAAGTTCCGAGTGCGATCGCTCGAAGGCATGGGATGCGAAAACCTCCCCCTCGCCATCCGCGCCGCCGGGGGCCTGCTGGAATATCTCGAAGAAACCCAAAAAGAGAATGCCGTTCCCCTGCAACCGCCGCGCACCTATAACCACACCGACTTTCTCATCCTCGACCACCAAACCCGCCGCAACCTAGAAATTACCCAAACCGTCCGCGATGGCACATTTCACGGTTCCCTCCTCTGGGCCATCGACCGCACAAATACCGCAATGGGCGGTCGTACCCTGCGGCGTTGGGTATTGCAACCTCTCCTCAGTCTCAAAGGCATTCACGCCCGCCAAGATACGATTAGCGAATTGGTGGAAAATGGGGCATTACGCCAAGATATCCGCCAACTGTTGCGGCAAATTTACGACCTCGAACGCCTCGCGGGTCGCGCCGGGTCGGGAACCGCCAGCGCTAGAGACTTGGTTTCTCTGGCGGAGTCCTTAGAAAAACTCCCGCTTTTATCCCAGATAGCGCTAGAAGGCAATTCACCCTATCTCAAAGCCGTCCAAAAAGTTTCGCCAACGTTAGAGAAAATCGCCGAAAAGATTAAAACCTCTCTCGTTGAATCACCTCCCCAACATTTAATGGAAGGGGGCTTAATTCGTCCGGGAGTAGACGCGCAACTCGACCAAATGCGCGAAGAAGCCACCGATGACCAACAGTGGATTGCTAATCTAGAAAGTCGAGAACGAGAAAAAACGGGCATTTCTAATCTCAAAGTTGGCTTTAATAAAACCTTTGGCTATTACATTAGTATTTCTCGCGCCAAAGCTGACCAAGTTCCGCAACACTACATTCGCAAGCAAACCCTAGTCAACGAAGAACGCTACATTACCCCAGACCTCAAAGAACGGGAAGCGCGGGTATTAACGGCTCGCGATGACTTAAACCAATTAGAATACGAGATATTCTCGCGCCTGCGAACCGAAGTTGGAGAACAAGCCGAAGAAATTCGGGCGATTTCGCGGGCTGTAGCGGCGCTAGA
Source organism: Desertifilum tharense IPPAS B-1220 (assembly GCF_001746915.1). Classification (NCBI taxonomy): domain Bacteria; kingdom Bacillati; phylum Cyanobacteriota; class Cyanophyceae; order Desertifilales; family Desertifilaceae; genus Desertifilum; species Desertifilum tharense. The sequence continues at coordinate 2,458 of NZ_MJGC01000070.1, read as the reverse complement.
TGTGTTAGCGGGGTTTGCAGAAATCGCAGTCACCCACGGTTATTGTCGGCCTACCTTTGTAGAAGGGCGCGAAATTCGGATTATTGCCGGACGCCATCCCGTTGTCGAACAATCGTTACCCGCCGGGTTCTTTGTCCCCAATTCCACCACATTAGGCGGCGATAACTCTTCTCCCGATTTAGTCATCCTCACCGGGCCGAATGCTAGCGGTAAAAGCTGCTATTTGCGCCAAGTGGGGTTAATTCAACTCTTAGCCCAAGTGGGGAGTTTTGTTCCAGCCCATTCTGCGACCTTAAGCGCGTGCGATCGCATTTTTACACGAGTTGGGGCCGTCGATGACCTAGCCACCGGACAATCTACCTTCATGGTTGAAATGAACGAAACGGCGAATATCCTCAACCACGCCACCGAGAACTCTTTAGTTCTCCTTGATGAAATTGGCAGAGGAACTGCTACCTTTGATGGTCTTTCCATTGCTTGGGCGGTTGCAGAATACCTCGCTTCCGAAATTCAATCGCGCACCATCTTTGCCACCCACTACCACGAATTAAACGAGTTAGCCTCCTTAATTCCTAACGTCGCTAACTATCAAGTCACGGTCAAAGAATTACCCGATAAAATCATCTTTCTCCATCAAGTACAACCGGGCGGTGCTGATAAGTCCTATGGCATCGAAGCCGGCCGCCTTGCGGGTTTACCGGCTGTGGTGATTCAACGCGCTAAACAAGTAATGGGACAAATTGAACAACACAGTAAGATTGCCGTGGGATTGCGCGAGAATATGACCCAGAAGTCTAAAAAGAAGCCGAAAGTCGAGCAATTAGATATTTTTGAGTCCTAAAGCCTCGTTAGTTTGTTGAAATCAAGGGTTGACTTTTTGCGTATTATATGCAGGGGTTAAAGGTGCGATCGCCTAAGTGCAGAGATAACCCCATCGCGTGAAGCCAAGAGTCGCCCAAACACAGCAAGATGAGAAAGTTAGAGTATTGAAGCGTATTGCCCTTTGAGTGGGATGAAACTGGATCGCAGTCAGATTATTCAAGAAATCAAAGCCTGCTTGCACCTGGCTATTCCCCTAGCAGCAGCCCAACTCGCCCAAGCTGCCACCAACTTTATTGATACTGTGATGATGGGTTGGCTAGGACCTCAATCTCTTGCGGCTGGAGGGTTAGGGGCAATTACCTTTGCCATGTTGCTTTTGGTGGGTACGGGCGTCGTTTCTGCGGTGGGGGCAATTGTTGCCATTGCCCACGGGGAAGGCAATATCAGGCGCGTCAGCCGCTTATCGGCGATGGGATTGTGGGTTTCGCTATTGCTTTCCATCCCGACTATGCTATTGATTTGGTATCTGGGCCCAATTCTGGCATTTTTAGGACAAGATCCGAGTAATGTGCAATTAGCCCAAAGCTATTTGCAAGCCATCGTTTGGGGATTTCCTGCGGCCCTCGCTTTTGCGACTTTAAAAAATATCCTCTCTGCCTTAAACCATCCCCGCACCATCATGGCGATTATGGTCAGTGGGGTGACGCTGAACGTTGCCGGGAACTATGTGCTAATGTTCGGCAAACTCGGTTTCCCTGCCTTGGGTTTAGCGGGTATTGGTTGGGCGAGTACCCTCAGTTTCTGGATAACTTGCGGGGCGGCAGTTCTCTACATCCTCAAGCATCGGGAATTCAAACCCTATCGCATCTTTGGGCATCTTTCCCAGTTCGATCGAACAGCCTTTAGCGATATTCTTCAAATTGGTTGGCCGGTGGGAGTGTTATTTGCCGTGGAATCGGGGTTATTTACGGCTACAGCCTATTTGATGGGGGCATTAGGTACCATTCCCCTGGCTGCCCACCAAATTGCGATTCAAACCGCAGCAATTACCTTTATGGTGCCAGTCGGGATTTCAATTGCTACGACCATGCGGGTCGGGTTATTAATTGGACAAGCCAATCCTCAAGGGGCTAAACGGGCGGGCTATGTGGGGATAGGACTAGGTACCCTATTTATGGGCATTACGGCCGCGATCTTTTGGCTATTTCCTCAGCAGATTGTCGGAATTTACCTCGATATTCATAACCCAGAAAACTGGCCTGTGATGTCGGCGGCGATTCCTTTGTTGGGCGTTGCTGCTATTTTTCAGATTGTCGATGGCATTCAGGTGATTGCAGGAGGGGCATTGCGCGGGCTGAAGGATACGCGCATTCCCATGTTGATCGGAATTTTTGCTTATTGGTGCATTGGCTTTACAGGAGGCTATCTACTAGGTTTGCGCCTGGGCTGGGGCGGTGTGGGCTTATGGTTAGGACTCGCCCTCGGTTTGGGATGCGCGGCAGCAATCCTTACTTGGCGGTTTCACTGGCTGGTGGGGCGTATGAGGGTCAGGGGATAAGAGGGGAATTGGGAGTTGGGAGTTGGGGGTTGGGGTAGAAGGGAATTGGGAGTTGGGAGTTGGGGGTTGGGGTAGAAG
>NZ_MJGC01000069.1 GCF_001746915.1 Desertifilum tharense IPPAS B-1220 | reverse complement strand
GGTATCCCTCGCCGATAGTCACGGACGCGCCTTCTTGCGGCTGATTAACCCCCATAGCATTGAAACCATGCTCCTTGCAGAAGGCACCCTCAAACCGGCAACCCCCAACTCCCAACTCCCAACTCCCTTCTTCCCCTGTCGGCAATAAGCTAGAATATCCCTACCCTTTGCTCGACTTATGGCCGCTTTAGTTATTATCCTTAATGTTTTAATTTCCATTGCCTGTTGGTTTGTGGCTTGGAAAATTTGGCGGTTGCGCTTGACCTTAGCCAGCGTTGCTAATACACTCGAACGAGCTGAACGAAGTACCCATTCTGTGTTGTATGGGGCACCAAGGGCGATTATCCGGGGACAAAGCGGGACGCGAGGGCTGCGCCAGCGCTATCAAGTTCTTGACCGTCAGGTAGAACAACTCCGAAGACTGATCGCGATCGCAACTTTTGGGTTAGGAGTTTGGCAGCGTCAAGTTAAACCCTCCAGGCGTCCAAAGCGACGATCGCATTAAAAAAGTTGCATCTGTAGCCAATTGGCACGGTTTGAAGTAGCGGGTCGTGGTATTGGTTAAAAGTGCGACTTGCCGATCGCGATGTTCCAACAGGTGCGATCGCGCCCTGGTTTAAGTCACAATTAAGTCAGCAAGTCGTATTGCGGGCCGATCGGCAGCCATTCACCGAAACACAAGCGAGGATTTCAGCCGGGAAATGTCAAAAAACCGTTCTGGACAATTTATCAGTGGACTGTTGTTAGGTGGCGTCATTGGGACTGTTACGGGTCTTCTGATCGCACCTCGCACGGGTCGTCAAACGCGACAACTTCTGAAAAAATCAGTGGAAGCTTTACCTGAACTCGCAGAAGATTTATCGACTAGCGTTCAATTGCAAGCCGATCGATTTTCAGAGTCAACTCGGAGTAACTGGGATGAAACTTTAGAGAAACTGCGACAAGCGATCGCAGCAGGAGTTGAAGCCGGAAGTCGAGAAAGAGAACACCTCAGCGCTAAAGAAGTCAAGCGTTCTCCAGACACTTCGGCAGCAATTGATGAGTTAATGGATGCCGATAATGGACTCGCAGGGGCCTCGCCTTCCTCAGCGCCAGAAGTGTCAACAAGTTCTGAATTCCAGCGCCCATCCCAGCGCCTGGGAGACGCATAACGAGTAATACAGTCTCATGTTTTCTGCGATCGATCCGGTCTTTTGGCTTGGCGTTTCAATTCTGCTGGTGGCAGTTAGCTTAACAGCAGTTCTTGTCGCAGCCCTACCCGCTTTACAAGAGTTAGCTAGGGCAGCCCGTAGCGCCCAAAAGTTGTTTGATACCCTCAGTCGCGAACTGCCGCCGACGTTAGAATCGATTCGCTTAACCGGATTAGAAATTAGCGATTTAACCGATGATGTCAGTCAGGGCGTGCAAAGTGCAGGTCGGGTGGTGCAACAGGTGGATGAAAGCTTAAATAGCGCCCGCTCCTCTGCCCAAAAAGTGCAAGTAACAACCAAAAGTGTCTTTGCAGGTATCAAAGCTGGTTGGAAGACCTTTACGCGCAAACCTGGGGGTTCTGCTAACACTCGCCGAATGCCCGATCGCCTTCCCCCTTCCCAGCGTTTACCAGTTGAAGTGAGAGATCCTTCGAGTTCTTTGGAGCCGAACAGACCGGAAGAAATCGATTATGATTTGGATTGAAGAATTTCCGTAGGGATGGCTTGGCGAATCGCGCTTTTTTGTTCGCTGTCATATCCCCAACGTTCTAAGAAGGCTTGGTAAGAACCGCTTCCGGTTTCAAGATTGGTTAAAAGCGCTTGCAGCTTTTGTTGAATTTCAGGTGAAGATAGGTGTTGGAGTAATTCGGCGCTGCGGCGTTGGACTTGCTGCGATCCGGCAGCCATTTGCGGATCGTTGCGGCGGTGGTGGGTAATTTCCATTGCGGTAGACATGGCGAGATTTTTGACTAGCAATTCGGCGACAATCTCCGGGGAAGTTTGGAGAGCTTCTACAATAGCGTTATTGGGGGTATTGGCGAATTCTCGTTCGTCTGTGAGGTAAGTGACGAAAAATCCTCTGGCCCCATTTTCAGTTTGCACCAAGGCGGCGATGGCTTCGGTGAATTGAGATTCAGTTAGCGAGTGGGCAACCCATTGACCTAAAAGCGACTGCGTAAGGGCGATCGCATCTTCAAAGGTGACATCTTGGGGAACAGAAAAAGCAAAGTCCATGCGAATCGGTCTAGAATTTTCTCGGATGCTCAATTTTTATTATGGCAATTGAATCTTCCTACAAACGGCCGTCTTCTTCTAAACCACCCAAGGCGAGAAATGCTGGCAATCGTTATAATAAGCGACCGCCTGATGATGGGGAAGACTTGCTGCTGCAAGCCGAAGCGACGCTAGAAGAAACCAGCAAGCAAGAGGAAAAGCTGCGGCCGCGTCGCATTGAAGATTATATTGGTCAGAAAGACTTAAAAAGCGTTTTAGCGATCGCCATTCAAGCCGCTAAAGGTCGCAAGGAACCCCTGGATCATCTCCTGCTTTACGGCCCGCCAGGGTTAGGCAAAACTACCATGTCTCTGATTCTGGCAGAAGAAATGGGGGTGCAATGCAAAATTACCACGGCCCCTGCCCTAGAACGTCCCCGCGATATCGTCGGTTTATTGGTGGCTTTGCAACCGGGAGATGTGCTATTTCTTGATGAAATTCACCGCCTTCCCCGGATCTCGGAAGAAATTCTCTATTCGGCGATGGAAGATTTTCGCCTAGATGTGACGGTGGGTAAAGGCAATACGGCTAAAACTCGCAGCATCCCCCTCAAACCCTTTACCCTAGTTGGGGCCACAACGCGGATCGGTTCTTTAACCTCGCCTCTGCGCGATCGCTTTGGCATTGTCCAACGCCTGCGCTTTTACGAACTCGACGAACTCACCCTAATTGTGCAACGCACGGCGGAAATTCTCAAAACGGATATTACGGAAGAAGGGGCGCAAGAAGTCGCCCGTCGCGCCAGAGGAACCCCCCGGATCGCAAACCGTCTCTTGCGACGCGTGCGAGATTTTGCCCAGGTGAAGGGCATTTCACCCATTTCTCAAGCAGTAGCCGCAGAAGCGTTAGAACTCTATGAGGTCGATCCTTGCGGTTTGGATTGGACCGATCGTTTAATCTTAAGCGCAATGATTGAAAACTTTAAAGGGGGGCCTGTGGGTTTAGAAACCCTGGCGGCGTCTACGGGGGAAGATGCCCAAGCCATTGAGGATGTTTACGAACCCTATTTGCTGCAAATTGGCTTTATTCAACGGACTTCGAGGGGACGGATCGCAACGCCTGCGGCTTGGAAGCATTTGGGCTATGTTTAGCCGACAAGATGGGTCTAACTCAGATCTTGCACTATCCTGAGTAAGACCTGAGAAACCGGGTTTCTTGCCAATTACTCAAGCTAAAACCCTTAATTTTTCGTCGAGAAACCCGGTTTCTGGCACCGGGTGCAAGATGTGAATCTAAGAGATAATTGAAATTCTCTGCTGAATGCTTGATTTTCTATGCGCTATTACCGTTGGCTGCTTCGAGTTTTGCTGGTAGGTTTGGTGGTTCTGGGGAGTTGGGTGGGATGGGTTGGCGAACCGCCAGCTTTAGCAACAACCCTGACAGAAGAACAATGGAATTATTTAGACTCGCTTTCTCGCAAGGCGTATCAGGCGGGAACGGAAGGGAATTTAGACCAAGCCGAACAGTATTGGACAGAACTTCTCGACCAAATGCCGGATAATGCGGCAGCCTTAAGCAATCGTGGCAACATCCGCGTCAATCAGCTTAAGTTAAAAGAGGCCCTAGCCGATCATAATCAGGCGGTGAAACTGGCACCCAATATCTCTGACCCCTACCTGAACCGAGGGACGGCGTATGAGGCGTTAGGAGAATGGGAAAAGGCGATCGCAGATTATAATCGGGTGCTGGAGATCGATCCAAATGATGCGATGGCCTATAATAATCGCGGCAATGCTCAGGCCGGTCAGGGAGAATGGGAAGGTGCGATCGCAGATTACCAAAAAGCTACCGAACTCGCCCCTAATTTTGCCTTCGCCCGCGCCAACTATGCTTTAGCCCTCTATCAAGTTGGAGAACATCAGGATGCTTTACGCGAACTCCGCAACATCGTTCGCAAGTATCCCCAATTCCCAGATGTTCGCGCCGCCCTTTCTGCTATCCTCTGGACGGACGGGAAACGCGGAGAAGCCGAAAGTAATTGGGTCGCCGTCGTCGGTCTCGATCCGCGCTATAAAGATTTAAACTGGGTAAAAACAATCCGTCGCTGGCCTCCTGAGTTAGTCGCCGCCTTGGAGAAGTTCCTCACTCTGCAATAAGAGGGAGTTGGGAATTGGGAGTTAGGAGTTGGGGAAGAGGAGGATGGGGGAAAGAAGGGAGTTAGTTGGGAATTGGGAGTTAGGAGTTGGGGAAGAGGAGGATGGGGAGATGGGGAGATGGGGAGATGGGGGGAAAGAAGGGAGTTGGGAGTTAGGAGTTAAGAGTTGGGGAATATAGAAGAGTTGGAGTCTGTTGTACTTCTGTATAAGGGAAGGTCAGATTCAGCACTTTGGACTTGGCGATCGGGTATAGTTGCATGGTTCTTGATCTGTGGAAGCAGGCGAAGTGGGAGATCGGGTAAAGTTAGTGCGATCGCACCTTCGCTTACCTCCATACAACATTATTCTAAGAAGTACCTTAGTCAGTACGAACCCCCAGCCCCAAACTCCTAACTCCTAACTCCCAACTCCCTTCTTTCCCCCATCCCCCCATCTCCCCACCTCCCCATCCCCCCATCCTCTTCCCCAACCCCTAACTCCCAATTCCCAACCCCCTTCTTCTCATGCATTTCCCTTTTACTTCTGGAAAATGGCAACTTAAGCTTGGGGTACAACCCCTAGACTTGAAAGATTGGATTCAAATTGACTCCCATTTTCAATCAGAACTTGACTTAAAAGAACAACTGACGCGTTCTCATCCTTCAGAAGTCTTTGGCAGTTTACCCCAAAGTTTAGAGAGTCAAAGAGAAACCCTTTCTTTGTTGATCGAACATCTTTTAACCCATTTTCCGCAAATCTATCACGTTCAGGGAAATTTAATTCAAAATCGTCTCATTAATAAGACTTGGCAAATTGATGACTTTGACACAAATCCCTTAGCATTAGCAGGGCGATTGGTTCAAGAAGATTTCCTGATTTTACAACCTCTAGACTCGCAATATTGTTTAACTGCGGCGTCGGTTTGTTTTCCGCTGCGTTGGAAAATTGCTGAAAAATTAGGTCATCCTCTAGCAATGATTCATCAACCCGTACCGCAATATCAACAAAAGTTAGCCAATCCTGTTGATAATCTTTTTACTCGCTTGTCGGCTGAAAACCCTGTATGGCGCTTGAATTGGAGTCTGGTTGATACACCTGAATTATTCTTGGCAAAGGGGATAAAGAAAGCGGAAAGTTTACCGGCGATTACTTCAGAAAATGCAGGCGATCGCCTTTGGTTGCGCTTTGAACATCAGTCAATGCGTCGTTTGCCTAAAACGAGTAATATTGTGTTTGGCATTCATACTTATATTGAACCTTTGAAGATTTTAGCAAATTTTCCAGAAGCGGCTCAAGGTTTGGCGAGTACAGTTCAACAAATGCCTGCTGAAATGCAAGCTTATAAAAGTATTTCTCCCGTTCGGGATGCTTTAATTAACTATTTGAATACTCTCTAAAAGGAAGAACCGGGTTGTTGCAGAAATTCGGCTTCCTCTGGGGTGGTTTCTCGACCTAAAATTGCGTTGCGATGGGGAAAGCGACCGAATCTTTCAATCACTTCTAAATGACGAATCGCGTAAGATAGGGTATCTGCACTATTGGGATCGTCTTGAATTTGGCGAAACAGTTCTACAGATTGATGTTGATCTGCTAAATTTTCAGAATGTTCGAGGGGAAGATAGAGAAAGACGCGTTGAACTGCAAGTAAGTCTTTATCAAATTCCTGGTTAATAGCATATTTAGCCGCTTGTAAGGCTTGGCTATCGGTTGCGAAGGCTTGCGGCGTTCCGCGAAAGATGTTGCGAGGAAACTGATCGAGGGTAATAATTAAAGCTAAGGCTTCTAAGGGAGAATCGGGAAGGCGATCGCTCTTAGCAGCTTGTTCGTAATCTGCTAAAAACTGGCTGCGAATTGCGCTATCAAATTCTGAGTCTTTCTGAAACCAAACTTTACGAGGCTTACCGTATTCTGGCGAGTCTGACGAACCGAACCAAAAGTTGAGAATTTCTTGGACTCGCAAAGACATAAGCTAAAACCCGGTAGAGAAAGAGTGCAGAGTTTAGGGGTGGGTTTTGGAGGAGGCTTTAAACTGATTGACACAAGGTCCGCCAAAGGCATCCCATTGAAATTCTGCCAAAATCACGCCACTCAACCCTAGAATGAGTCCTGTAAACAGGAATTGCCAATCCATCACCCACGGTAAAGCAGCAATTGCCGCAAAATGCAATCCTGCAATTAAAAGTAAGGTGCGCGATCGCATTCCCCAGGCGGTCTGAAAATAGCCGATCCCGCTGATTCCCAACCATAAGGGACACAGGTTCATCAACACAAGTCCCCAACCTGCAAAGATTCCCAAATCGCTAATTAGGGTACCCAGCAGCATCAAGCCAACCCATAAATCGATAACCCAGCCGAATCCCTCTTTTCTAAACCAGGCTGGGGTGAGATAGTGGGTTGCGATCGCTCCAACTAGACTCACCATTGTCCACCATACTGCTTGGGTTGTCCAACTGATGGGAGAAAACTGGGCGGTTGTAAAAATAATTAACGAAAGAATTCCCCATAAAAGGCAGATTTGGTCAAATTGCGTATAAAAGGTAGAACGCAGGGTGGTTTCTCCGAGTTGCCAATGGATACGCCACACCCCAGCGACTTCTGGCACCCCCTGAAGACTGGGTTTTTGTCCCAAAAGGGGTAAGTTAGAATAAAAAATCTGAGTTTTATTGTTAAAAAGCATAACATTATTGTAAATAATTGTTGTGATTTTCTCAAAAATTTTATGATTTTCTCATTTTTGCAGCCTCAAATTCCCAGGCTACAGCAAGTTTTCAGCTTGCAGGCCATTTGCCAAAGGTTCTAAGCCTCCAAGCTGATTTCCTTAAAATTTAAACATTGGAAACGGTCTATACCACTTCCACGAGAGAGAACTTAGGCTCTATGTCAGAGTCTCGATCTACTAATTTCTATATAGTCCAATTGAAAGAGAAAATCTCGATAAGAATTTATGCTTATTGTCTGTTGGAAAATTGCATTCACATGCCTGAATTAAATCCATAGCGTTACTTGAAGATTGCTCAATAATCGATTGATTTAACCGAAGGTTCTCAAACAAACTGCTCAAGTTGAACGTTATGCAAAATTTGCTATTCAATTAAATAAAATGTAGCCAGTTATACAGTAAAAAAGCACAGGCAGCACTGCCAATTGGCACGGTTAAATTATCAATTCCCAATTTAGAAAACGCTTCCAAAACCGTCGCCACCAAAGCTACGCCAACAGGTATTAACCAAGTTTGCCAAAGACTGCCATACACCGCCCAGAAAATCAGCCAGCAAACAAGATAGCTAATGCCAAACATAGTGGCGCTACCTTCCCAGCTTTTTTGCATCCCCCACACTCGGTAAGGATGCTTGCCAAAGCGTTGCCCAACTAAGGCGGCTAGACCATCGCCCCAAGTCATGGTTAAAATGCCTAATGCGGCAAATTGGGGTTGTTGCAGCGGCCAAAAGGCAGCAATCAGCAAGCCAATGCTGACTGCATAGAAGAAGGTCCCCCAGCTTTGACGACCGACGCCATTAATTCCGGGCAAAATGGGAAAATAATAGGACAAAAAGGCGATCGCGCTAAACACAATAGAAGCTGAAATTCCCACCCAAGCTGGAATATCTAGCCACCACGCCAGCAAAATCACATTCCCCGTCCCAATGTGAACCACTTTGCGAACCGCTTCTGAATAAGTCGGATTGAGGCGATACAACCAAGCGGCTAGCAGGAAAACCACCCCCAACCACAATCCCACAACCGCAAACTGAAGTTCTAAGTTAATCGCAGACTCTAACGCAATCACAGGAGTTAATGACAATCCGTTAAACAAGCCGATTTTTTCTTACTGTAGTAGATTTTGGGAGACAAGGCGATCCCTTGGGATTGAAAGAGCTTGATTTTGAGGGACTCAAATCTCAGAATGTGTCTCTCTCAATGCCTTACAGCCGGTTGTATGAGCATCAAATTTCCTGCGGTACACTCCCCAAGCGATCGCCATCTTCAGCGCCTTGAGACCCCATTTTTGAGCAAAATGCTGAGTAAATTTACAACATCATTAAAAAAATCTGAATCTTTATGACAAAATAGGACGATAGCGAAACACTACAAGTAAGGTCTTTAGCTTGAAGGATAACTGACTGCACGACTCAGAATCCCTCAACCTCAAGCCGCGTTCTTCGAGCCAATCCTGGGCTAGCGCTAGATACCGCTGTTGGGAATGCTTCGTTAAGTTCAACATGACCTGTCAAGAACTTGATTGCCAGCGATTGTCCCCAATTCTTCCCAACTTCAGAATGGATGACTTAGCCACCTTTGACCATACGAACTTTTTGACCCATCGCACCAAGCCGCTGATTTTAGCAGTTGATGACGATGAAGACAGTTTGCTGCTTGTGGCTTGCGCCATCGATATGTTCGACTGTAGCGCCGTAGTTGCTCGCGATGGGCCTTCTGCCTTGAAACTCGCCCTATCTGAGCGTCCTGACCTAATTTTATTGGATATTTTGCTGCCTTACCTGAGCGGCTTCGACCTCATTGAACAACTCAAAAGCAATCCCTTAACGACGACTATCCCCATTGTTGCACTGACGGCTCTGGCTTCAACCCAAGATCGCGATCGCCTACTACGGGCTGGCTGCGATGATTATCTCAGCAAGCCCTATATGCTAGACGACTTAGAAACCGTAGTGAATCGTTACCTCAGTTTGCCCTTTACTCTTTTCTGAAGAGTTTTCCTTTGGGAATGGAAGATGGGTTTCTCACTTTTGGAGTTTCCGCTAAAACAGCGATCATTCCTGTACGGCCGGTTGTAAGTTTGGCATCGCTCAAAATTTCTACAACTTCGACTTTTATGATTTCCTCAATGAGGGTTTTCAAGCGAGGTTGAATCACATCATCGATATTAGATCGGACTTGTTCAGCCAATTCTTCTTGACCGTTATTGGCTAAAAGTTGTTCGGGTTGAGTCAGAGAATCTTCTAACAAAATAGCTAAAGCTTCATCAAACAATTGGCAGGTGACTTTACTGGGTTGATGGCCCAATTGCGTCCGGTACCAGGCTTGAATTTGTTGAGAGAGCTGACGTTCGAGCTGACCGCGAGTTGGATATTGTGCATCATCCATACAGGTATCACAAGGGCTTGATAGAACTGAGTTGGGGAAAAGAAGCAGTTGTCAGAGAAAGCAAAAAACACTTTACAATTCATCACTATAAAATATTGCATCTACTAAAAGAAATATTTTTGGGAAAAACTGGAAAAAAGAATTCGGTCGCCTCTGTAGGATTGGGTACAAGTCCCCGCACCCCATCGGCTTGTGCTATGAAAAGTAAACAATTACCTAAAAACTTTGTCCGGCAGAATAATCTGTATGAAAGTAGCGATTACTGGGGCCACTGGATTTGTTGGGACGCGCTTAGTCGAACAACTCCAGGCAGCAGGCGACTCAATTTTAGTTCTAACCCGCGATCCAGTCCGGGGACAACGCGTTTTTCCGGCGGCAGCATTTCCCAACGTCGAAATCCTCGCCTATACTCCGCAAGCCTCCGGAGACTGGCAAAAGGCGATCGCCACCTGCGATGCGGTTGTGAACCTAGCAGGCGTCCCCATTGCTGACGAACGTTGGACCAGCGATCGCAAGCGCGAAATTCTCAACAGTCGGCAAATCACCACGCAAAAACTCACCGAAGCGATCGCGATCGCCCCCACCAAACCCCAAGTCCTCGTCAACGCCTCCGCCATCGGCTATTATGGCACCAGCGAAACCGCCACCTTTGACGAAACCAGCCCTTCCGGGGAGGACTTCCTTGCCAGCGTTTGTCAAGCCTGGGAAAGCGAAGCTCAAAAAGTCAAAGACCTCGGCGTGCGTCTCGTAATTGTGCGCTTAGGTATCGTCCTGGGCGATGGAGGAGCCTTAGCAAAAATGATTCCTCCATTTAAACTCTTTGCCGGCGGCCCCCTCGGTCGCGGCCAGCAGTGGTTCTCTTGGATTCACCGAGATGACTTAGTGAATCTCATCCATTTTGCATTGCACCAACCCAACGTTCAAGGCGTCCTCAACGGCACCGCCCCCAACCCCGTTCGCATGAGCGAATTTTGCAACACCCTCGGAGAAGTTCTCAACCGTCCGTCCTGGTTGCCCGTTCCAGAGCTTGTCCTCGACGTTTTGTTAGGCGATGCAGCCAAGGTAGTCTTAGAAGGTCAACAGGTCTTGCCCAATCGACCTGTAGAATATGGCTTTAACTACCAATATCCCACCCTCCAAGCAGCGCTCGCGCAAATTCTGCAATAGCACCAGCAATGCTTGAAGGATGGCGCAAAATAGTAGCAGCTTAATTTCTCAATCATCCATCAAAACCCTGACTCTCTATGCGTAAACCACTCCTAGCCCTAGTCACCACAGCAGGCTTGGGACTCCTTAGTCTGACGCTATCGCCTGCTGCTTTGGCCCAACGAGTCATTGAAGTCAGTCCTGACTTAAACAGTCAGAACGTCCCCCCCTCCTCCGCCATTTCCGGACAATTTGATGCGGCCGGAGGGTCTGCCATCGATCCCAACTCCGTCAGAATTTTAGTCAACGGTCAAGATGTCACCAACCGCAGTACCATTACTCGCAACTTCTTTAGCTACCGTCCCGACCAACCCTTACCGCCCGGACAAAATCGCGTTCAAATTGAATTTCGCAACACGGCCGGACAGAACCTAGCGGTCGGTTGGAATTTTACCGTTCAACAACCGCAAGCCGCCTTAGAAATTAACTCCATTACCCATAATGCGGCGAATAACCCCCTCGGCCCCGGCAGCAACTTCTTAGCCACCGTTAACGGCACCCCCAGTTCGCAAGTCTCTATCCTGATGGTTCAAGATGGTCGCACCATTCGCGAACTGCGGGCGCAAGAAGTGGCCGCAGGCGTATACGTTGCCACTCTAAACGTTCAAGCGAGCGATCGCATTAACGAAGGCATCATCATCGGTCGCCTGCAACGCCAAAACCAAACCACCTACGCCGCCGCCCCTCAAAGTGCCATCTTCACCACCACCGCCACTGGCAACGTCGCCCCCCAACTCGGCGGTACGGGAACCGGAACCGGTCCAGTTAGCGTTCAACCCGAATTGCAACCCATCTTTACCAGTCACAATGATGGCGAAACCATTACCGGGCGAGGCTTTACCCTCAGCGGCCAAGGTCAACCCAACGCCACCCTTGATATCAACGTTGTGGCTAGGGTTCGCGTCCTAGGAGGCGTCATTAGTGCGGGTAACGAAACGCTGATCAACCAATCAGTGCGAACCGACGCCAACGGTAACTTTACCCTCCGCGTTCCCCCCCCGGCAATTCTGTCCTCCGGGACAAGTTATGTGGTGACAGCAACCACGCGAGGCACCACCGACGCGCCCACCCAAATTACCCTGTATCAACGCTAATTGCGAATCGCTTCTTGCTGCGTTTTCTTAAGGCACATTAGGAGATAATGTGCCTTTCTTGGTAGAAGGCAAGGATAGCAACGCTTGCTTTTCAGTTCGCCTGATTCGTTAAGACTGCCGCTATACTCAAAGGGTTAACAGCGCAAGCAATTTAGTTGGATTCGCATAAATTGGGAATGTAGGTCACAGTTTATGGACTTGATAGCGGGAACGGTTCTTCAAGAGGGAAAGTACATCATTGCGGAAGTTTTAGGTCAAGGTGGATTTGGTACAACCTACCGGGCAACCCATACCTATCTCGGTCAATCCGTTGTCCTTAAAACCCTCAATGAAAATTTGCGCCAACACGCCAATTTTGATAAATTTCAACAGCAATTTGTGGCCGAAGCCCAACGCCTCGCCAAATGCGCCCATCCGAATATTGTGAAAGTGCTTGACTTCTTTGAGGAGTCCGGGCTGTCATTCATCGTCATGGAATATATCCCCGGTCAAACCCTCGCAGAATTGATTAAATCGGGGCAGCCGCTTCCGGAAGTCAAAGCCGTCCATTACCTGCGCCAAGTGGCAGAAGCCCTAAGTGTCGTTCACCAAAACGGCCTGCTGCATCGCGATGTCAAACCCCAAAATATTATGCGGCGACATGGTAGCGATTTTGTCGTGCTGATTGATTTTGGCATTGCTCGCGAATTTACCCCCGATACCACTCAAACCCATACGGGTCTGCTTTCAGAAGGATATGCTCCCATCGAGCAGTATTTGCCGCAAGGCAAGCGCAGCCCCGCGACTGATATTTATGCCCTAGCGGCTACTTTATATTGCTTGCTGACCGGCAGAGCGCCGATTGCGGCCCCCTTGCGCGATCGCATTCCCTTAGTTGCGCCTCGCCAATTGCAGCCCAGCCTCAGTTTAGCGGTAGAAAGCGCCACCTTAGCCGGCCTAGAGATGGAAGCTGGCGATCGCCCTCAAACCGTAGAAGAGTGGCTCGCCCTACTCCCCACCCCCGTCCTTAGCGAGACTGGCAACACCGGACGCCCGCAACTAGAAGTCACCCAAACCGGCGTCACCTTACCGCTGATTCATTCCCCCAGCCGCCCCTCCGTCTCCTCTCGCCCCTCTGCCCCCGTTGCTCAACCTGCCCCAGTAGCGGCTCCACCCCCAGAGCGGCAAGCGATTCCAGTTCTCTGGATTGCCATTGGCAGCGCGATCGCGATCGCTGCCGGAGCCACGGGTTTCTGGCTCGTTCGCCACGCCTTCATCTCACCCGCCCCCGAACCCATTCCCGATCAATCCTTCCCCAACCGTCCCATACCCTCCGACGCTCCAATTCCCGAAGTCAATGACCTAAATCGCCCCCGCACCGCCCCAGTCGCGCCACCGCCCGCCGCTAATCCAGAACCCTACGAACCCAGCTACGCGCCCCCCGACTCCCCGCCCGCCGACGAAGTAATTCCCGAAACCCCCATCGAACCCGAATATCCCGTCGAAGATTACGAAGAACCCTACTATCCCCCGGCAGACGTGATTCCCGAACCGGAACCCGCACCGGAACCCGCACCAACCCCCCTACCAGAAGCCACCACTCCCCCTATTCAAACCGCACCCGAACCCGTCTTATCGCCCTTCCCCGACCCGCTTCCGCCCGCCGCCGATACCATCGTCCCCAATACCCCGTGAGCGATCGCTCTCACTGGCTGTTGCCCTAGAAGGCCGCAGGATAGGGAGGAACCACGTTATAATTTTGGGCGAACGCATCCCCAATGTTTGACTATGAGTAACCCTCTCGTCCACGCTTTTTTTGTTGGTAGAGCCTTAGCCGAAACCGTTGGCGAAGAAATTGAGCGCAACCTCACGGATGCGGCCAGCGAACTCGGCAAATTTGATGCCGAACAGCGAGAACGCCTGCGTCAGTTTGTCGCTCAAGTGATTGAACGCGCAAACGCTGCTGAAGAATCAGCCATGCAAGGGCGGACGACCTCAACCCTCGTCAAATATGGCTCGCAGCCCTCAGACTTGCAAGCTACCATTGATGAATTACGGGCAGAAATTGCTCAACTTCGCACGGAGTTGCAGCGCTACCGCAATCGCTCAACCAAGCCAAACTCCCTCTAGGGAAGTTAGATCGCCAACATCGGTTAGGCAAACCCTAATCTCACTTCACCTCTTAGACAGCAGATCCCTCATTTATTCTTTACTTGTTTTCAACTTCCGTGAATGTTCAGTCTGAGGATACGCAAACCCTTACACAACCAGTGACTCGGATGGAAAAAGCCTATAAAAACAAGGCTTATCGGTGGAATCGGATTAAATATTCTCGCCGTCGGCGTTTTATTGATATCTGGACGTTTGTTTGGCTATTTCTGGGTTCCCTCTGGTTGAACAGCAAACCCTGGAGCTATGCAGGGGGTATGACGGAAGAAAAGCAAGTCGCACGCCGACGCGCTCAAGCGATTTGGATACGCGAAACGTTTCTAGACCTAGGGCCGACTTTTATTAAGGTTGGGCAACTCTTTTCCACGCGAGCCGATCTATTCCCGGCAGAATATGTTGAGGAACTCTCAAAACTGCAAGACCGAGTGCCGGCCTTTGAACCGGAGAAAGTCGAAGCAATTATTCTAGAAGACCTTGGCAAAAACATCAGCGAACTCTATCGCAGTTTCGACCTCACTCCTTTAGCAGCGGCGAGTTTGGGTCAAGTGCATCGCGCCCAACTCAACAGCGGCGAAGAAGTGGTTGTTAAAGTTCAACGACCGGGCTTGCGCCAGTTATTTACAATTGATTTAGAGATTCTCAAAGGCATTACTCGCTATTTCCAAAACCATCCTGATTGGGGTCGGGGTCGAGATTGGATGGGGATTTATGAGGAATGCTGCCGGATTTTGTGGGAAGAAATTGATTATCTCAATGAAGGGCGTAACGCCGATACGTTTCGCCGCAACTTCCGCACCGAAGATTGGGTGAAGGTGCCTAGGGTCTATTGGCGCTATGCTTCGCCCCGCGTGTTGACCTTAGAATATTTACCCGGAATTAAGATTAGCCATTACGAAGCGCTGGAAGCAGCAGGGTTAGAGCGTCGCCTGCTGGCTCAACTAGGGGCAAAAGCCTATTTAATGCAAATTTTGAATAATGGCTTTTTCCATGCAGACCCCCACCCTGGAAATATTGCCGTCAGTCCAGAAGGGGCGCTGATTTTTTATGATTTTGGCATGATGGGCCAAATTCAACCCCTGACGCGCGAAAAGCTGATGGATACGTTTTTTGGGATTGCTCAAAAAGATGGCGATCGCGTCGTTAAGTCTTTAATTGAATTAGGAGCCTTAGCCCCAACTGAAGATATGGGGCCAGTGCGCCGTTCGGTGCAATATATGCTGGATAATTTCATGGATCAGCCATTTGAAACCCAATCGGTGGCTGAAATTAGCGATGACCTCTATGAGATTGCTTATAACCAGCCGTTCCGCTTTCCAGCAACCTTTACCTTTGTGATGCGAGCATTTTCGACCCTAGAAGGGGTGGGTAAAGGACTCGATCCCGAATTTAACTTTATGGAAGTAGCCAAACCTTACGCAATGCAGATTATGAGTAACGGAAATACTTCACCGGGTAACGACATCATTAGCGAACTGAGCCGCCAAGCCGCACAAGTGAGCAATACAGCGTTTGGTCTTCCCCGTCGCTTGGAATATACCCTCGATAAGCTAGAACGGGGCGATATTCGCGTCCGGGTACGCTCCACAGAAACAGACCGCCTCTTGCGTCGGCTGACTGGGGTGAATATGGGCACGAATTATGCCGTGATTATTGCTGCTTTACTCGTGTCAGCAACGGTATTATTAGTGAATGGCTATGCTCTACTTGCGGGTGTGGGTCTGGCGATCGCGATCGTCCTGGGCATCGTACTCATTCGCCTGATCCGACGGCTGAATCGTTACGAACGGATGCCTTAGTTGAAAAATCTGTAAGGAAGCCCGCAAAAGACTCGAAAAAAGTCACTTTATGCTTCACACTAAAGTTTAGAGTTAAAGTTTACTCCGTTGTTGGTAGCGTGTTTTCCCATCTATGAAACGTCTCTTTACGGGTCAAAGCGATACGGGGTTAGTCCGCCCCGTCAATCAAGATTCCTTCTACTACGACCCTGAAGGACGATTTTTCATCGTAGCCGACGGGATGGGCGGTCATGCTGGCGGTCAAGAAGCCAGTCGGATTGCAGCGGACACCATCAAAAATTATCTGCTAGAGCGCTGGGATTCAGAGGATGAATCTGGAGCCTTACTAGAAGCCGCCTTGCTGAAGGCAAACCAGGCGATTCTCCTCGATCAAAATCAGCATCCCGAACGTTCCGACATGGGGACAACCGTAGTCGTGTTGATTTTCCGCGAAGCCGATTTACAGCCTTGGTGCGCCCATGTGGGAGATTCCCGCTTATACCGCCTGCGCGGCCCCCATTTAGAACAAATTACAGAAGATCACACTTGGGTTGCCCGCGCCATGAAAGAGGGCATCCTGACGCCCGACCAGGCCCGCGTTCATCCCTGGCGTCATGTATTGTCCCAGTGTTTGGGACGCGAAGATTTAGGTCAAATTGAGATTCAGCAGTTTGAGGTGCAAACCGGCGATCGCCTGTTAATCTGTAGCGATGGCTTAACAGAAGAACTCTCCGATCTCGTCATTGCTCAAAACCTCAAAGGGATTCGCGCCTGCGAAAAAGCTGCCGAAGAGCTAATCCTCGCCGCCAAAAAACACGGAGGACGCGACAACATCACCGTCGTCCTCATCTCAATTGGTTCAGACAGCAATGCTGACTAACGCCTAGCTCAACCCCCATTAACCCAGCAACATCTTAACCTAGCAACGCCAGCATCGTTTCGCTAGGCATTTTGTGCATCCTGCCCCCACCTCCCAACTCCTAACTCCTAATTCCCTTCTTCTTCTTCCCACTCGGAACTCGGAACTTTACACTCCCAACTCCCAATTCCCTTCTTCCCCCCAACTCCCAACTCCCAACTCCCAACTCCCAATTCCCTTCTTCCCCCCCCATCTCGGCCTCAAAATCAAGCCTTCCCCGCAAGAATTTGACATTTTGTTCAGACTGAGCATTTTTACTCGGTAGAACTTGCTAAAACATCATTAGCAAAAGTACCTCGGAGGAATGATGTGCATTTTGTCAAATGATTGATATACTCTGTTACATTAGGGAGCAAAAGACCTAAGTCTCCGTCAGAAGGAAGAGCAGAAACGTTAGTGCAGTTATCTGATCGACCCCAAGAAATAAGCCCAAGGTCAGTGCGATTGCTCCAGTCGTTTCCGAAAATCTGGTTTCCTACAGTTCATTGGAGTTACTACGATGGATCAACCTATCAAACTTTCCCTAGAGCAACAATTCAGCATCCGTTCCTTCCAAACCCAAGTCCAACAAATGAGCCGAGAACAGGCACAGGACTTTTTAGTGAAGCTCTACGAACAAATGGTGATGCGAGAGACCATGTACAAACAGTTCCTCAAATACGAATGGGGACTAGAACCTCGCGCCCAAGAGTAACGTAAAGCCTTGTGAGTCATAGGCGACCTCCGTCTCTTGCTTTGTTCACGATCTGCGGAAAGAAGCTGGGGGTGTTGGGGCGTCAGCTCCTAAAATTGAATCAATAGCTTTAACTCCTCATCTGTTATAGAGAATTCTCGATCTATCTTTGTACGGTTCGCTCCACTCTATTTGCGACCGATAGCCTCTGTCTAAGTCTTATAAAAACGCAATACAACTTCTGCAAACTTAGGATTCCCTGCCCCTTAGCCATGTCAAGTCCGGCATCCGGGAATGCTAGTGTGGTGTAAGAAATACTGTGCGATTCCGTTTTACGGATCGCGAGAGCGAATCGCCACCTAAAAAAACTTCTTTATGTTTAGACGCGCCTTAATTTGTACTGACTTTTCCGATGGTTTGTATCGCCTAGTTGACTTCGTACCGAGCCTAGGAGCCAGCGGTTTAGAACAAATCGTCTTTTTTCATACCGTTCCCTTGTTAGAATCTGGCAGCATCCCCAGAGAGGACAAGCAAAAAATAGAAAAAGCTCAATCGCGCCTCGGTAAAGCATTAGAGAACGTTCCAGACGGTCTAGAAGTCAAAGTTGAAGTGCTGTCTTCTAATAAACCCCAGGATAGTATTTTCAAAGCGGCACAGACCCATCGCTCCGATGTGATTATCACGGGAGCCAATACGCGCAGCTTGCTCAACGAAACGGTGTTTGGCAGTACCACCTTGAGTATTTCCGAGCAAACCAGTACCCCTTTGATGGTTCTGCGCCCTCAACTGATTTCGACTTATACGTGCGAAGAACTCGATTTGCGCTGTCGCCACCTCTTCCGCTACATTATGCTGGCTTATGACGATAGCGACTCGGCCAAATATCTGCTCGATCGTTTCAAGACGGCTGCTCAAAATCGACCGGCTAATTCTTTGCAAGAATGCTTGCTGATTTGGGTAATTGAGGAGGGAGGACGCCGAGAACTGCGGAGTCCAGAACAACTCGAACGGGCCCGCCAGAAACTAGAAAAGATTAAACAAGACCTCGAAGCGCTCGATTTAAAGGTGCGGGTGGAAGTGCGGCGCGGAGAACCGCTTTTAGAACTTTTAGATGCGGCTTTAGAGTTTGATATTAGCGCGATCGCCGTTTCTTCAACGCGCGCCAACAAACTTCTGGAATGGTCAGCACCCAGCTTCAGCAACGAGGTATTGCGCCGCAGTTGGCATCCTACCCTGTTTTTCTCGCCGGGAAAGAAAGGTTAGGTTTTCAGGACATTTCCCAAACGAACTGAATTTTGGCGAGCAAATTGCGGGAGATTGGGGAACGATAGAGGTTGACCGGAAATTTGGGTACAAGCCTCCCCCTTCCGGGGGGATCGGATGTCTTTATTGAGGATTTTGTATCAACGTATCTCTATTCAATCAGTTAATGCATGGATGAGAACCTTCCAACTTTCTAGTTTACGCAGCAAGCTGATCGTTTCCTTTCTCAGCGTGGCTCTGCTTCCCCTGCTGATTGTATCGGCAATTAATCAACAGGCGATGCAACAGGCTTTGATCGCGAGTGCCAATCAATCGCTGCTGGCGACGGCTTCGCAAACAGCCTTAAGCATTGATGCCTTTATTGCCAATAATTTAAATGCGGTGCGGGTGGAGTCTCAGCTTCCCTTGGTGATTCGTTACCTCAACTCCTCTGTAGAAGATAGAAACCGGCAAAGGGCGGATGCCGAGGCCGTGTTGCGGGCTTTAAATCGGAAAGATACGCTCAATATTATCTCTTATTCGTTAATTACCCTTGATGGGATTACGGTACTCGATACGAATATTGGGGAGATTGGGAGCGATCGCTCTCATCAAGACTACTTTCAAAGACCGATTAGCAGCGGTTTGCCGTTTGTCTCTCCCGTGCGGTATTCGGCTCAAACGATGAGCATCCATTTTAGTAGTCCCGTGCGTAATGCCTTTGGCGAAATTACCGGCGTCTTGGCTCTGCGCTACAATGCCAACGCTTTACAACGCCTGATCAATCAAAATACGCAAATTTTTGGCAGAAGAGATGCGTTTGCGATTTTGCTGGATGAGAATTACGTGCGTTTAGCGCATGGCTATTCTACAAACAGTATTTTAAAGTCTCTTGTCCCTCTACCGACCCTAAAACGCGAACAACTGCAAGCAGAAGGCCGGCTGCGTCCGGGATCGAGCGAAGAAGCCTCGACAAATCTTCCCCAGTTTCAAGCTGGGTTAGAACGGATGGCAACTCTGCCGTTTTTCCAGACCCATATTGCAGACAGTCGCGAGTTAAAAGCCGCCGCCGCTACTCGCTTGGAAACGATGCCTTGGGTTGTGGTGTTTGTCCAGTCTCGTTCTAGCTTTTTAGCGCCGATCCGAGCGCAATTTTATCAAACTTTGGGGTTAGGTTTGGCGATCGCGCTGGCGGTTTTGGCGGTGGCTGTGGCGATGGGACAGTGGTTAGCGCAGCCGTTACTGCATTTGACCAGTATTATGACGCGGTTTACGGCCGGGAACTTAAAGGCGCGCGCGCAGGTGGCTTCCCAGGATGAAACGGGAATTTTGGCGGCTTGTTTTAATACAATGGCAAATCAACTCGAAAAGCTGGTGCAAGGGTTGGAGGAACGCACGCGAGAGTTGGAGGTGAGTCAGGCGGTGACGGTGGCGGTGAGCGAGTTATCGCGATCGCTATTAGATTCTCGCAAGCTGCTACAAGATGCCATTTCTACCATGCAGGCGTTGTTCGATCTCAAGGATGTGCAAATTTACTTATTCGATCGCGCCACTCAAACCTTGCAAGCCTTTTCTCCGGACTCCCAGACACCCGTTAACCCCACTCGTATTGAGATTGAGAGCGATATGAGTTTAGTGGCTCAGGCGGCTCGCACGCGCCTGTTAAAATCGCGATCGCTCAAACAGCCGAAACAATTTTATCAACCAGAGGGCGGTTATTCCCAGGAGCGATCGCAGGTTGCCGTTCCGTTAACGATCGGAGGAAAACTGCTCGGTGTCTTGGATATTCAGGATCGTACCAGCCAACGGTTTAGCGAATCCGATCTAGAAACCTTTAAAACCCTAGCTGCTCAAATTGCGATCGCCTTAGAAAATGCGCGGCTGTTTGATGAAATTCAACAGGCTGAAAGTCGCTTCCGCACAATCTTTGAGGATGCACCCATCGGCATGGCTTTAGTCAATCTTGAGGATGGGAAAATATTTCAGGCAAATCTCGCTTTTTCCCGAATGCTCGACTATTCGCCAGAGGATTTAATCCAATACAGCTTTGTGGATTTAACCTACCCGGATGATATTGACAACGAGCGATTTATTTTAAATCAATTAATTTCCGGAGAAATTGATAAGTACCATATCGAAAAACGCTACATTACTCGTACTCAAGATATTCTTTGGGGTAATCTCACCGTTTCTTTAATTACAGAAAAAGAACGGGAAAATCCCTATTGCTTAGGAATGATTGAAAACATTACCAAGCGCAAGCAAACTGAAGCCGCCTTGCAAGAATCAGAAACCCAATATCGCGAAAAAGCTCAAGAACTGGAAGCAACCTTGAACGAACTCCAGAAAACTCAGACGCAACTTATTCAAACCGAAAAAATGTCCAGTTTAGGGCAATTGGTGGCTGGGGTCGCCCATGAAATCAATAATCCTGTAAACTTTATTTATGGCAACATTACCCCAGCCAGCGAATATTTACAAGAAATGATTGGGTTACTACAACTTTACGAACAGCATTATCCTCAACCCATTCCAGAGATTGTAGAACGGATTGAAGAAATTGATTTGTGTTTTTTGATTGATGATTTTCAAAAAGTTCTAGCCTCGATGAAAGTAGGAGCCGAAAGAATTCAAAAAATTGTGTTATCGTTGCGGAACTTCTCGCGGCTGGATGAGGCAGCAATGAAGCCGGTTGATATTCATGAGGGAATTGATAATAGCTTAGTGATTTTACAAAACAAACTCAAAGATAAACCCGGTCATCCTGAAATCAAAGTCATTAAAGACTATGAGAAATTACCCTTAGTGGAATGTTACGCCGGACAACTCAATCAGGTCTTTATGAACTTATTGACCAATTCAATTGATGCTTTAGAAGAAACCTTTCAACTCAACTCCGAACAAAAACCTACGATTTGGATTCAAACCCGCTCGATTAATTCAACCGAAATTCAAATCCAAATTCGCGATAATGGTAAAGGGATGAGCGAAGCCATCCGCAACAAAATCTTCGATCCCTTTTTTACCACGAAAAGTGTTGGCAAAGGAACGGGTTTGGGTTTGGCAATTAGCTATCAAATTGTCGTCGAAAAACATCGCGGACAATTAACTTGTCACTCCACTCCCGGCAAAGGTTCTACCTTCACCATTCAAATCCCGATTAAATCGGTCCTTACCCTCCCCAGTTCTCCCTGATTGATTGTTCTTGGTTCTTGATGATATCGTGCTTACCTTAATTTGTTATATCGGAAATGAACGGTATGCCATTGACGCTCAACGCGTTGTGGAAGTCATTCCCCTAGTTGAACTCAAAAAACTCGCCTACTCTTCCCCCAATGCCAACAGCGAGTCAGAAAATTCACCGAATTATATTGCGGGGTTGCTAAATTATCGCGGTCAAATTGTTCCCGTCATTGATTTAAGCCAGCTCCTTTTTGGCACCCCAGCTCGTCCTTATTTAAGCACGCGCATCGTAATTACGCAGTATCCCGGTGAAGATGCCGCTTTTTATCTCCTGGGTTTAATTGCAGAGCGCCTTTCTGATACCTTAAATATTCAACCTGCCGCCTGGATGAACCCAGGAATTCAGTTAGACAATGCTCCCTTTCTCGGCGAAATTGTCACCGACGAACAAGGCATGATTCAACAGCTCAAAATTGAATCCTTGCTCCTACAAACCCATGCAAAACGCCTAATGGCTGGAGAGGGAGAAGATTAAATTTGTGTCCATAGAAGCCATAGAAGCCTTATTACAGACCAAAATGGGTCTAGATGCTAATCTTGCAGGACGAAGCGCGATCGCTCGGAGCATTCAAGAACGGATGCGCCAGTGTAACATCACTCAGATTGAAGAGTATTCGCGCCTTGTCGCCATTTCGGTTGAAGAACTCGATACCTTAGTCGAAAGCGTCGTCGTTCCAGAAACCTGGTTTTTCCGCGATCGCGAATCCTACAACCGACTCACCCAGTTTATCAGACAAGAATGGCTACCCCAGCACCGCAACCGCACCTTACGCGTTCTCAGCGTTCCCTGCTCAACCGGAGAAGAACCCTACTCGATCGCGATCGCGCTTTTAGAAGCCGGTTTAACCCCCCAACAATTTACCATTGATGCCGTTGATATCAGCAAACAGGCCCTCAACCACGCTCAACGAGGAATTTACGTTCCCTACTCCTTTCGCACCCCTATTCCCACCCTTCAGAGTCAGTATTTCCAACTCACCCCAGAAGGCTACCAACTGCAACCCTCAATCAAAAATCTAGTGAACTTCCACCAAGGGAACCTCGTTGAGCGTCAGTTCTTCTACCGCCATCCCCTTTACCAGATTATTTTTTGTCGAAACCTGCTCATTTATCTAGTCCAGTCTGCCAGAGTTCAAGCCGTCCAAAATCTCAATCGCTTACTCGCACCCAACGGTCTATTATTTGTCGGTTCCTCAGAAATGCGACAAATTAACGTTTCCGACTATACTCCCGTCAACCATCCCCTCGCCTTCGCCTTCCGCAAACTCACTCCCCCCTCAGCCGCTTCCCCTTCCCCAACCCAACGCTACCCCGTTAGCAAAAAAACGCTCCTCCCCCCGCCTCCTCCCCCTCGCGATATTCCACCGCCACCCCCTCCCCCCAAACCCTCTCCTTCCCCATCTCCCGCAGAAACGCAACTCGAAATAGCGCAGAAGCTTGCAGATGATGGTCAGTTGAATCGAGCAACCCAACTATGCGAAACTTACCTGAGTCGTCACCCAACCAGCGCGGAGGCTTATACATTGCTCGGTCAAATTTACCAAGCAGTGGGTGAAGACACCAAAGCCGAACAATCTTTTGTCAAAGCCGTTTATCTGAATCCCAATCAGAGTGAAGCTTTGCTCCATCTGGCATTATTAAAAGAAAACGCAGGCGATCTCAAAGGCGCTCAACTACTGCGTCAACGCCTCCAAAGACTGCCAAGATTTTCTCAAGAGTCTTGAAAAATTCTAAATTATGGTTAAAAGGATCTGGTAATGTTTCAAAGAAATACGCTACAAACCCGCTTGTTTGGCGCTTTTTTATTTTTAGGGTTAATTGTCTTAATTGTGGCGTTCATTGGTTGGAGCGGGAACTCGCGCTTGACCGGTCATCTTAATACCATTAATCAAAAAACTTTCCCCAGTGCTTTAGAATTGCTCAGAATTGATAGCGGACGGAGTAAAATTCAGGCCATTGAGCGATCGCAACTCAGCGGTCGTTTAACCCTCGATAATCGCCGCAATTTGTTGAACAGCTATCGAGAAGTGAGAACGGCGTTAGAAAATGCGACTCAGCGATATCGCCAAATTCCGCGCGATGATGAGGAAGAAAGACTCTATCAGGAATTTAATCGCGTTTACCAAGAGTGGCAAAGATCGAGCGATCGCTTTCAGCAACTTAACGCCGACTTTGAGAATTTTGGCGAAATCAATCCATTTAGCGCTCAAGCCAATTTACTCGCACAAGAAAACCCCAGTCCTCAAGCAGTTGCTAATGCCAGACAAGCAGGTCAACTCCTCGATGAAATGGTAGCTTACACCTTTCGCGACAAAGAACCCACATTTCGCGCTTTGGAAGAAACCCTCGGCCGCCTGATTGCTTACAATCAACAACGTGCAGATCTTGTCAATCAACAAGCCGATGATGATGTCAGTCGGACAACATTTTGGGTGTTGCTGGGGATGTTAATTGGACCGTTAACGGCTATTTTGTTTGGGTTATATTTTAGCGCCACCATTGCGCGTCCGTTGGGTAAAAAGATTGTGAGCGTTGTTGAAGTTGCTGAAAATATTTCCTCTGGAGATTTAACGCGCCAAGTGCCTGTCACTGATACCCAGGACGAGATTGGCAAACTCATGATGGCTTTTTATCACATGACTCAAAGCCTGAATTCCCTAATTCGCCAAGTCCAACAATCGGGAATTCAAATTACCACCTCTACCACCCAAATAGCGGCCAGTGGCAAAGAACTAGAAGCCGCCATTACCGAGCAAGTGGCTTCCACTAACCAAGTCGTGGCAACGGCTAGAGAAATTGCCACCAATTCCGAACAACTCGCGCAAACAATGGACGAAGTGACGGCTTTATCGCAATCAACCGCTGGTGCTGCCACTAACGGTCAGCAAGACTTGATTCGGATGCAAAATACCATGCGCCAACTGGTAGAAGCGACCGGATCGATTTCTAATAAACTGGGCGTCATTAGCGAAAAAGCGAATAATATTAACAGCATTGTTACTACCATTACCAAAGTTGCCGATCAGACCAATTTACTGTCGCTAAATGCGGCTATTGAAGCCGAAAAAGCTAGAGAATATGGCTTGGGATTTGCCGTAGTTGCCAGAGAAATTCGCCGCCTCGCCGATCAAACGGCTGTTGCCACTTTAGATATTGAAAGCATGGTGAAAGAAATGCAATCGGCGGTTTCTACAGGTGTCATGGAAATGGATAAATTCACCAAAGAAGTTGGACGCGGCGTTGAAGATGTGGGTTCAATTGGTCAGCAACTCGGACAAATTATTGAACAAGTACAATCCCTCAATCCTCGTTTTGCTTCTGTTAATGAAGGGATGGAAGCTCAATCTTTAGGCGCGCAACAAATTAGCGATGCGATGCTGCAACTGAGGGAAGCTTCGGTACAAACCGCAGAAGCACTGCGCGAAACCAATCGAGCGATCGATCAACTTAATGATGCAGCCCAAAAACTGCGCTTAGAAACCAGTCGCTTTAAGGTTAATTAACCCATGCCGGAAGATTGCTGGCAACAAATCGGCGTTCAAGGCGATCGCAGTTGTCCCCAACTCGACATTTATATCCATTGTCGCAACTGTCCAGTTTACACCAGCGCCGGACGAGCCTTACTCGAACGCGAAGTTCCCGCAGATTACCTCGCCGAAAGAACCGAACTGCTGACTCAAGTCAAACTTGAAGAAGCCGTCGATAGCCTCTCGTTGTGTATTTTCCGCCTGGGGGGAGAATGGTTAGCCTTAAACAGCCAATACCTCGTCGAAGTCACCGAACCCGTTGGCGTTCACAGCCTTCCCCATCGCAGTAATGCTATTTTGTTGGGAATCACCAGCATTCGCGGCGAGATTTTAATGTGTATTTCCCTCAAAGACCTGTTAGGGATTACCTCCGATGCTTCGACTCCGGCCTATAGCCCCATTGTCTACCATCGCATGGTCGTCATTGCCCAATCTCGTCATCGCTGGGTGTTTAGCGTCGATGAGATGTCCGGAATTTTCCGCATTCCCAGCGCCACCTTGCAACCCCCCCCTAGCACCCTCTCGAAAGCAACCCGCACCTACACCAAGGCGATCGTTAACTGGCAAAATAAAAGCGTTAGCTATCTCGATGATGAGTTACTGTTTTATACGCTAGACCATCAAGTTTTGACCTAACTCGCCGCGATCCTCAACTCCCCTCCCCCTTTTCCATGACGCACCCAGACTTGAGCGGTTTTTCCATGTTGGACTTATTCCGCATGGAGATTGAAGCGCAAACCGCCATTCTTAACGAGAATCTAGTCGTACTAGAAGAAAGGCTGAACGCTTCCGAGGGCGCGATCGCCCCCCCCATGTCTCTTTTAGAATTATTAATGCGGGCGGCTCATTCAATCAAAGGCGCGGCGCGCATCGTTCAAGTCGAACAGGCGGTGCAAGTTGCCCACTGTATGGAAGATTACTTTGTGGCGGCTCAACAACAAACCCTGCAACTCGACTCCCAACATATTGATAGCCTATTGCAAGGCGTAGACCTACTCCAGCGGATCGCCCAAAGTTGCAGCGACTCTCCCGGCGATGCGAAACCGCTACCCTATCAAACCGATATCGAAGCCTTTACCCGCGCGATTACCACCCTCTTAGACCAATCGCCAGATTTCCCCTTAACTGCCCCTACAGTCAGCCTGAGTGCCGAAACCATCCCCCCTGCCTCCCCGCCCGTTCTGGAGGCTTCACCGCCCGCTCAGGAGCCGGAACCCCCCCCTGCGGCTGCCCCCCCCAAGGAGGCCAAGAGCGATCGCGGCGTGCGCGTCAGTCGAGAAAACCTCAACCAACTGATGGGACTGGCGGGGGAGTCGTTAGTCGAAGCCAATTGGCTGTTTCCCTTTATTGAAGCGCTTCAGCACATCAAAACCCGCCAGGGAAACCTAGCCAAAGCCGCCGAATCCCTTTCCGTCCACGCCCCCACCCAGGCTTTATCCCTCGAACAACTCGCCCCCTATCAAGTCCGCCTAGAAGCCTTGCGCCAGCAAGCTAATGAGTGCTATCGCTTGCTTTCGGAGTCGGTGAGCAACCTAGAATTGTACGTGCGACGCTCAACCAACCTTTCCGATCGCCTCTACCGGGAAGCGATCGCCACTCAAATGCGACCCTTTGCCGACGGGGTTGAAGGGTTGCCTCGCTTAATGCGCGATCTGGTTAAGCGCCTAGGAAAACAAGTCAAGTTTGAGATTGTCGGCAAGTCCACCCAAGTAGACCGAGATATTTTAGAACGATTAGAAGTCCCCATCGTCCACTTGCTGCGAAATGCGGTCGATCATGGTATTGAATTGCCCCAAGAACGGCTGGCGGCCGGCAAATCTGCGGAAGGGACGATCCGCCTAGAAGCCGCCCACCAAGCCGGAATGCTGTGGATTACCGTATCGGATGATGGACGCGGCATTGACTTAGCCGATTTGCGAGACAGCGTGACGCACAAGGGTTTAGTCAGCGCTGAGATGGCGGCGCGGCTTACAGAAGCCGAACTGATGGAGTTCTTATTTTTACCCGGATTTTCGACAGCCTCCTCCGTAACCGAAATTTCGGGGCGCGGCGTGGGTTTAGATATCGTCCGCAACATTGTCCAAGAAGTCGGGGGTGTTTTGCGGGCCCGTTCCCAAAAAGGCGCGGGGATGACGTTTTATTTGCAGCTTCCCCTGACGCTATCGGTGGTGCGGACGCTGCTTGTGGAAATTCGTCAGGAGGTTTATGCATTTTCGCTGACGCGGATCGAACAGGCGGTGAGAAGAGAGCGATCGCAAATTTCGCGGGTTGAAAATCGCCTATTTTTTCAACATGAAGGCGAAAACATTGGTTTAGTCAGCGCTTCTCAGATTTTAGGTTACAGCGAATCGAGTGCTTGGGCGCAACAACCGATGCTCTCGATTGTAGTAATTAGCGATACGCAAGCGGTCAGCGCTGCCCCTCGGAATCTGTTACAACCCAGTCAAACTCAACGCTATGGCGTTGTCGTCGATCGCTTTTTGGGGGTAAAGGATTTGGTGGTTCGTCCCCTCGATCCGCGCTTGGGAAAGGTTCAGGATGTCAGTGCGGCAGCGTTACTTGAAGATAGCTCTTTGGTACTCATTCTAGATATTGAGGATTTAGTCCGCTCCATTGACAAGTTTTTGAGCGAGGAACAACTCACCCCAGCCGATCCCCTAGAGCCAGAAATGCTCAAGCCGCCGCTGAAGGTATTGGTCGTCGATGATTCGATTACCGTGCGAGAGGTGGAGCGAAAATTACTCGAAAATCGCGGCTACCAAGTGCAAGTTGCCGTCAATGGGATGGATGCGTGGAATGCAGTCCGAACCGATCGCTTTGATTTGGTGATTACGGATGTGGATATGCCTCGCCTGAATGGGATTGAACTCATCAGTCTAATGAAACAAAGTCCAAAACTAAAATCCCTCCCTGTGATAGTGGTCTCTTACAAAGATCGCGAGGAAGATTATCTTAAAGGGCTTGATGTTGGAGCAAATTACTACTTAACTAAGAGTAGCTTTCAAGACGATACTCTGTTGAGGGCGGTAATTGACTTAATCGGAGAGCCTTGATTGATGACGGTTGGCTAGAGGTCCTGGATTAAAGAAAACACATGCTACGAATTGCGATCGTCAATGATACGCTGATAGCGACTGAGGCTCTACGACGCGTTATCAAATCTGTGCCAGACTATGAGATTGCTTGGACTGCAACCAATGGGGTGCAGGCGGTTGCTCAATGCTTGCAGGATACGCCAGATTTGGTCTTGATGGATCTCTATATGCCGGAAATGGATGGTGTAGAAGCAACCCGTCAAATCATGCGCCATTCTCCCTGTGCCATCCTGATTGTCACCGCCACCGTTGAAGGACATACCTCAATGGTCTTCAATGCAATGGGTTACGGGGCGCTGGATGTGGTGAGTACCCCCATTTTGGGTTTTGACGGCTATACTCAAGGCAGCCAGGACTTACTGAGCAAAATTGCCACAATGGGTAAGCTGATTGGCAAATCGACTAATGGGCTTTCCTCTGCTATGGGTTCGGTGCGATCTTCTCCAATTTCGCGCCAATGCCCGTATCTGATTGGCATTGGTGCATCGACTGGGGGGCCCCAAGCTTTGGCCACCATTTTGTCTCAACTCGACCCAGATTTTGCCGCCGCGATCGCGATCGTCCAACATGTAGATGTGCGGTTTGCACCCGGACTGGTAGAATGGCTGGATCGACAAACCCCTTTACCCGTTGAACTTGCGATCGCCGGATCTCAACCCCAAGTCGGTAAAGTTTTGGTTGCTGCCAGTAACGACCATCTGATTGTGACGCCCCAACTGCAATTTGCCTATACCAAAGAACCTCGCGACTATGCTTATCGCCCTTCGGTCGATGTTTTCTTTAAAAGTCTCGCTCAAAACTGGCCGGGAAAAGGAGTCGGCGTTCTGCTCACCGGGATGGGAAAAGATGGGGGCCAAGGGTTAAATCTCCTAAAACTGGCAGGTTGGCATACCATTGCTCAAAATCGCCAGACTTGTGTGGTTTACGGGATGCCCAAAACAGCGATTGAATTAGGGGCCGCTTGTGACATCTTACCGATTGCCGACATTGCTGGCGCGATCGCGAAGAGGTTACAACTGCATACAAAGCGCTAGTCTAGAATCAAAATCAGTCTAAGGTCATTGGTTATTTTGCCTCTAGAAGTGCTATTAGGTTTTTAAATGAATGGCTCTACCTTGAACCTAGGGAAAGGATGGTCGGATCGGTCGCTGATTTTTCTAAGATTGACCTAGAATCTCATGCGCGATTCAGTACCTCCTCAAGCACATCCAGCGCTTTCACCGTTGAAGAAACCTTCGATCTCGGTATTATTGATTGACGATCAACCGACTGTGGGCGAAGCAGTCCGTCGGATGTTGGCGTCAGAAGAAGACATTTGTTTTCATTACTGTAGCGACCCGATCGAAGCTTTTCAACTGGCAAGCGAAACTAGCCCCACCGTCATCTTGCAAGATTTGGTCATGCCAGATATTGACGGGTTGCTGTTGCTGCGCTTTTTCCGCGCCAATGCAGCAACGCGGAAAATTCCGATGATTGTTCTTTCGGTGAAGGAAGAACCCCAACTGAAAGCCAAAGCCTTTGAAGCCGGGGCGAATGATTACCTGGTCAAACTCCCCGATGGGGTAGAATTAATTGCCCGCATTCGCTATCACTCCGAAGCCTATATCAGTCGCTTGCAACGGGATGAAGCCTACTTAGCCATTCAAGAAAGCGAACAACGCTTGCGAACGGTGTTAGAAAATATGCCCGTGATGATGATGGCGTTTGATGCTGAGGGGAATGTGATCGTCTGGAACCGCGAATGCGAACGCGTCACCGGGTACGCATCCTCTGAAATTGTCGGAAAACGTCACTTAAAGGAATTGCTGGAACGCGGAAACCCAATTTCCGAGCATTCCCAGGTGAAAGAACTGACGACCCTAGGGTGGGAAGCCGCTCAAAGCCTGCCTCAGTTTATCCCCACTGCCTCAGAATGGGAAGTCCCGTGCAAAGACGGCGGATCGCGCATTATTGCCTGGTCTAATATTAGCGATCGCTTTCAAGTTCCTGGTTGGGCAGGTTGGGGAATTGGTATTGACATTACAGAACGCAAAAAAGCCGAAATTTCCCTAGAACGCGAGTATCAACAACTGCGCCAAATTATTCGCAATGCTCCTACAGCAATGGCATTATTTGATACTGAAATGCGCTACCTTGCCTATAGCAATCAGTGGGCAATCAGCCTCAAAATAGAAGGAAAAGAAATTTTTAATCGCTGTCATTATGAGGTGGTTCCCGACATTAAGGAAGAGTGGAAAATCGTTCATCAAAAAGCCTTGCAAGGCGAATTTATTACTCAAGCTGAGGATAGATGGTACCGTGCAGATGGTACCATTCACTACTCGCGATGGGCCGTGCAACCCTGGTATACCCCAGAAGGCAAAATTGGGGGCGTCGTCATCGTTGATAATCGCATTGATGAATTGGTTGAAGCCCGCGAATCTGCCCTAGCAGCAGCCCGGATTAAATCTCAGTTCCTCGCCAACATGAGCCATGAAATCCGCACGCCCATGAATGGAGTTTTGGGCATGGCAGAGTTACTTTTACAGACAGAATTGGAAACTAAACCTAAAGAATATGCTCAAACCATTCGCTTGAGCGCCGAACATTTACTCAATATTATTAACGATATTTTAGATTTCTCTAAGCTAGAAGCGGGAGAAATGCATTTAGAACAAGTCAACTTTGACTTACATCAATGTATCGAAGAAGTCTTTGGTTTGCTAGCATCTCAGGTAGAAGCCAAAGGCTTGCAGTTGTCGCATCATCTCGATCGCAAAGTTCCGCAACTCCTCCAAGGCGATCCAGGTAGATTGCGGCAAATTCTCCTTAATTTAGTCGGCAATGCAATTAAATTTACCCATCAAGGTTCAGTTCAACTTAAAACAGAATTTAAAGCCGAGACAGACTCAACCGTCACTGTCTATTTTTCTGTAATCGATACCGGAATTGGGATTGCACAAGCAGAAGTGATTAAACTCTTTAGGTCTTTTTCTCAAGTCGATGCTTCCACCAGTCGGCAGTATGGCGGAACGGGATTAGGTTTGGCAATTTGCAAGCAACTAGTTGTCTTAATGGGGGGTGAAATTGGCGTAGAAAGTGAAGTCAATCGTGGCTCTAATTTCTGGTTCCAAATTGCGTTTAGAAAAGCCTCCAAAGAAATTGAGACTTTACAACGCTCTAGCCTCCCTGAAATCGCACTATCCTTGAAGGAACCTGGATCGATCCATCCTTTAAAGATATTGGTCGCTGAAGATAATTTAATTAATCAAACCGTCACCTTAAACCAATTGCAAATGCTAGGGTATTCTGCGGATTTTGTCAGCAACGGGAAAGAAGCCCTAGATTTACTGCAACACCAGGACTATGATTTAGTGCTGATGGATTGTCAAATGCCCGTCATGGATGGTTACACTACTACCCAAGAACTGCGGCGCTATGAGGGAGATCGACGCCATACTATTGTCATTGCGCTGACAGCCAACGCCATGTTAGCCGATCGCGAAAAGTGCCTAGCGTCGGGTATGGATGATTACCTAAGCAAACCCATTCAACAAGAAGACTTAGCGCGAGCCATCTATCACTGGACGCATAACCCATCCTTAACGCAATTGAGGTCTAATGGTCTTTTAGACAAGGGTTCGCCACCGCTAGCTGAGTCTGACTCAACTTCTTCGCCCTCCAACGCCACAGAAGCCCTATTATCTGGAGAATCTGAGATCTCGCCTATCGATCGCGATCGCCTAGAGCGGATTTCTCGCGGTAAAGTGGCAATTCAGCAGCGTTTGCTCGAAATTTTTCTAGAAAGTGCCACCCAGGATATAGAAGCTTTACAAAGGGCCATTGTCGAGCAAGACTATCTGCAAGTCGAACGCTACGCCCACCGCTTAAAGGGTTCTGCTTCTAATGTAGGCGTTCCGGCACTAGCGGCGATCGCCAATCAGTTAGAAACCAATGCCCGCCAGCAAAATCTGAACTCAGCTTCAGACCAACTCCAGGCGCTACACAGCCTACTCCAACAAGTTGAGGCTTATGTCCCCCGTCTATCCGTTAACTAGCGTGAAGGCGATCGCGCTTACCCCAAATTTCTCTGGTCTAATTGTAGCTCCTGCCAGTAGCCCGACTTTTTACCGATCTGAGCCTTGCAAGACTTTTTCCACCTCATCTAAGGATAACTTTAAGATTTGAGCAATATTTTGGGGACTGATGCCTTGGTCAGCCAGAGGTTGAATCAACTCAATTTTGGCTGCTTGACGGCCTTCTTCACGACCTTCTTCACGACCGACTTCTTGACCATCCGCGAACGCATCTTGGTAGAAGCGGGTTTGTTTTAAATCAGTGAGTCCTAACATAGTCGCAATCTCCTCTCGGCTAGCTTGGGGGAGTTTATATACAAGGATGGTTTCAATTAATTCATTGACATCCTCACCGACCTAAAGGTGCGGCGATTCCCAAACCTCACGATTTAGGTTTCTGCTTCTTAGCACCTGCCGTCCAAGATTTACTCTCTTCTGGTCTTACGGTCGCTCCACAGACTGACACTGTATGTCCTACAGCCACGGCAGTTGTTCTACTTGGGGAGACCCCAAGACCGCACTGCCTCAAGATATTACCAGCCGCATTTACATCTCGGTCGTGGTGAGTCCCGCACTTCGGACAATCCCACTCCCGGACACTCAACGGCAATCGTTCAACAACGTGACCGCAATTTCCGCAGCATTTAGAACTGGGGAACCATCGGTCAACTTTTACCAAGTCTCGACCATACCACTTGACTTTGTATTCCAGTTGTCGAACCATCTCACCCCATCCCGCATCACTGATGGCACGGGCAAGCTTGTGATTCTTGACCATGTTTTTCACCACCAACGACTCAACGGCAATCGTTTGATTTTCACGAATCAACCGAGTCGTCAGCTTGTGCAAATGGTCTTTTCTGGAATTAGCAATTCCAGCTTGAATTCGGGCGACTTTCAGCCGCGCTTTCTCTCGATTTCGAGAACCCTTCTGTTTGCGGCTCAACGCTTTTTGCGCCTGACGCAGTTGCTGGTAACGCTGATTAAAATGCTTGGGATTAGCAACCTTTTCACCTGTACTCAGCGTGACCAGACTGGTGATTCCAGCATCCAACCCAACGGCTTGATTGACAGGCTTCAATGTCAAATCTCTAGGGTCAACAAATCTCAAGCTGATGTACCACTGTTGGGCCGGATTCAATCTCACTGTAACCGTAGAGGGTTCAACGCCTTTCGGCAACTGTCTAGACCATCGAATGTTCAAGGGTTCCAAGCACTTCGCCAAAAACACTTTGCCGTTTTTCCACTTAAAAGCTGACTTGGTGAACTCTGCACTGCCTCCATTGCGCTTCTTTTTAAAGTTGGGGTATTTCGCCCGACCTGCAAAGAAATTGGTATAGGCGGTTTGCAGATGTCTCAAGCTTTGCTGCAATGGAACACAGCTCACCTCGTTCAAAAACTGGAGGTCATCTTGCTTTTTCCACCCCGTCAACATCGAAGAGGTTTGGGCGTATCCGATTCTCTCCTGCCTTTCGTACCATGCGGCTGTTCGTTCGGCTAAGGCACGATTGTAGACCAGCCTGACACATCCTAGAGTCTGCCGAAGTAGCGACTCTTGCTCCTGTGTGGGGTAGAATCGATAGCTGTAAGCCTTTTCCATGCCTCGCATTCTACCACTTCCAATGTCAAGCCGTCCTAGAAGGACGGGGTTTCAAACCCAAATTTTCGATGAGTGTTCGCATCTTAATGCGATTTAGACTAAAAAAGGCGAGCCTCCAGCGCTCGCCTAATACTACTCAATCTGCGCTCTATTGCATTGAGCAACAAGAGGCTAAAGGTTCTTCAGCAACTTCTGTTAAGCCAACAGAGGTTAACAAACTTTTCCAATCATCCCTCAGTTGAGGATTGGCAGAGGTTCTGATTTCTTGGGCCAAAGTTTCCAGGGTATCGTACCACAGCCCCAATCCAGCATAACGAGTGGCGCGATCGCGAGGAGACATTGCTGTTAGCTGGCGCTCTAAAACCAGCGTTGCCGCTTCGCGTTTTATCCATCCATCGATATGATCGCCGTAAGCTATCTCATCTCTTGCAGACGGACACAACAGTTGAAAGCTCCAGCGATAGAGTTGATTCACTTCTAACAGCGAGCGATTTGACTCAGTAGGTAGCGAGATACTGACAATTCCCGTACTGCCACTGATAGGAACTCGCGTTTTATAAACTACCCGATCGGATGTATCCTCTAAGACAAATTCCGCACTCTCGGCATTATGGGGAGGAAGATAAACAAAAAATGTCGGGTTCGATTTGATCGTTCTACCTAAGTGAGAAGGAGGTGTCAGCGCTTGCAGCACCTTCGGGCTACCGTAGCAACCATCGCGCGTTCCTCCCCCCACTCGGCGTCCTGGCAGCCCCACATCTGGAATATCTTCTAAGTCAGCCAACGCTTGCAGGGGATAACTGGCAAGCAAGAATAAGCAAAGCACAGTTAAACCACCCACTTTGATGGAGGTTTTGTAGGGGTGTTGAGGCATATCAGGTGCTTTCTCCTTGAAGAGCAATTCCGGGTTGGAATCTAGCGATCGCTCTCATTACAATTTACTGAGGGTAGAAACGTTCGCCGGAACGTCCCTACTCTCGCTTAGAAAACCTAGCGTCGGGAAGTTGCAGGGCGTTCGGCATTGGGCGTACAACACGCCACCAGGGGCTGTTGTACCAACTCATTGAGTTGCACCTGTTCGTGACGCAAAATGCTGGCCCACTCAGCTTCAGCTTGGGGGGTATCGGTTGTGGCATCGCGTCGCAGTTGAGCTAAGGTGTCGAGCAGTTCGTACCAGAGTCCCTCCTTAGCATAGAGGTTAATGCGATCGCGCGGCGCAGTTTGTGCCAGGGTGCGCTGGAACGATTCATCAAGTTCAACGCGATGAATCCAGCCTTCAGCAAAATCATCCCGACTGCCAATCCCTTGATTAATATTGGCATCACAAATTAATTGAAAATACCAATAATAATCTTGACCGGGTTGCAACTGAGCCATTTGTTCTGGCGGTAAATTGAAACTAATGATGCCAGAGGTAATCGATTGCTGGATGGTTTGGGAGTAAAGTTCTTTACCGTTGGCATCTTCAATCCCAAATTCAGCACCTTGAGCCGTATTGGGGGGAATATAAACATAAAATGTGGGATTAGCAGAGGCTGTTTTTCCCACCAAGGACTTCGGGACAATCGCTTGAATGTGAGGGCTATCTTGAATTAAACAAGGACTGCGGGTGCCCCCGCCTTCCCGACGACCGGGCAAACCCAGGTTATCCGGTAAGTTTAATTGTTCGAGAGCGATCGCCGGAAGCGACCACCCTAAAACAGCACTGAGACAGGAAGCTAAACCCACTCGGAAGAGCATTGAGCGCGATGCAAAATAACGCATATTAATTAATCCTTGGCGAGCAACATTCTTTTGAATAATGGCAATCTGACCTGAGTTTTGGCTCCATTGTGACATCTCTTTCCGGCAAATTAAAGATGATGCAAGCAATCTGTGCAATGGCTTCTACAATGTCCCCCTAACTTAGACTCAGGGAATTGCTGGGTTGTTCCGGATCTCCATCAATCTTAATATCATCGCTGGAGCGCGAAGAGTTGAGAGTCGCCCTCTCAGATAAACCAATGACCCGATAGACTTCTACCATTTGTTGTTTGCCTTTGAGCGCAAAGCTTCCCCACGCTTCCACCACAAATTGATGATTGAGATAATTGAGCGTCTCTTGAGCAATTAGAATTCGACAACTACTCGGCTGGCGGTGTTTCTCGCAACTTTCTAGACGCGAAGCCGTATTCACACTATCCCCAATTACACCATACTCCAAACGATCTTTTCCGCCCAAACTTCCCGCCACAATCGGGCCGGTAAAAATTCCCACCCGCAAATTCACCAGCGGCAAATGGCACTTTTGCCAGGTCTCATTCAACTGTTGCAACGCTTCGCCAATCGTTAAGGCACAGGCAACCGCCCGTTGAGCATCCCTGGCAATTTCAGCTTCCGTTGTTCGAGCAAAGGGAACGCCAAACACCGCCATAATCCCATCGCCGGTAAATTTATTCACAATCCCGTGATGTTGCATCACCTCAGTTGTCATCACGCTGAGTAACTCATTTAACCAAATTAAGAGCTTTTCGGGGGGCATTTGCTCAGAAATCGTACTGAAATCCTTAATATCCGCAAATAACATCGTCGCCGTCAGCTTTTGTCCGGGCAGCGTGCCCGACTTAATCAAATGGTCGCGGCTTTTCCACAAGGCTTGAGCAACTTCTGGCGAGGTATTTTGCCCAAGCAGCTTCATCACAACCTTCTGTTGCCGACTAGCGGCGTAGCCTCGCGCCACCAGAACCGTTGAACTGGTTAAACCCACCGCTAAAATCGGTGCGCCAATCGGTATCCACAAGGGTTGGTTCGCTCCGGGGAAACTGCCCATCCCCAAACCGACACCCGTTAGAATAATGACGCCCAAAGCTGTCAAAATGCCGATTGCTTGTCCAAGCGGGTGCCGAGAACCCCAACCAATCGCCATTCCCACGCCCGACCACAACAGAATCCAGGCAACATCCATTTTCTCATCCCACCAACCATGCAGCGGTCTGTCATCGAGTGTCGCGCTGAGAATTTGGCTGAGAATTTGGGCATGAACGATGACTCCCGGCATTTTGGGGTTATCTTGGGCGGCAAAACTATAGGGGGTATTGAATAAATCTTTACCGCTAGGGGCAGTGGTGCCAATCAAAACCACCTTATCTTTCACCCATTGGGTTTGCATCCGACCGTAAAGGACTTGGGTGAGGCTGACTTGATGGGCAACCGCTTGACCGGAACGATAGTGAATGAGGGTTTGATACCCTTGAGCATCAAGGGTTTGATACCCCCCAGAGTTACTTTCTAAGCGGTGAAATATAGTTTCGCCCAGTTGGATTTGATAATCGGGTGTGGTGGAAAGGGTAATGCCTTCGTGCTTCAGGTAGGAGGTTGCAGCCAGTAGCGAGAAAGAAAGAATGGGTTTTCCCTTCAGCGTGCCATAGAGCAAACTCCGGCGCGTAATGCCATCGGGATCGAGCAGCAAGTCATTAAAACCGACTCGTTCTGGAGGGACTCCAGGGGGCGCTGGAACGCCGATGGTTTCTGGGTCGGGCAGTTTAGTAATTGCAATGACGTTCTCGGCTTGCAGGGCGGCGCGGAGTTCTTCATGGCCCGGTTCGTAGCGCACATCTCGATAGAGGTCTAAGCCAATGACGCGGGGTTGCATGGCTTGGAGTTTTTGGAGAAGCTGGGCAATATGTCCGTCGGAGAGGGGCCAGCGGTTGTAGGCTTGAATGTCTTGTTCGGTAATGGTGACAATTAGAATGCGCGGATCGGGGGGGTCTGGCGATCGCAGTCGGATAATCTGGTCGTAGGCTGAGAGTTCTAACGGTTGCAGCCATCCTAGATGTCGTATGCCTAAAAGTAGGATACTGGAACTCAACGCCGCGATCGCAAGCGCCCGCAGATCGGAGTGAAAGGACTCGGAAATCAAAGAGGACCATTGAGCTAACCGGGACAGTAGCGCCGGGTAACGATGGAGGCGGCGTGGCGGATGATTTGGGGTGGGGCCGAACGAGCGTTTTTTGTCCTTTGGCATAGCTGCACGCAACAAGAGCGAATAAATTGCAATCGCCGATTCTGGGTCAGAAAATTAGATGTCCCCTAGGGAAAGGTCTGCGGTTCTGGGTTGGCTGCAATGGGTACTGTCCCGATCTGGGTTGGCAGCTTGTCTATTGTGCTTCAAGACCAATATGGCACTTTTCACAGGGTTCAGTTCATCCCTCCTCTGGGGGAGCCGCTTGACGAAATAAAATGACGGTACAATCGCAATGAAGGGCGATCGCTTCGGGAATATTCCCCGCCCAGGCTTGTTTCAACAGCCCTTCCCGACTCGCCCCCACAATTACAACATCGCATTGTTCCTGTTTAGCCAGTTGAATGACGGCATCGGTGACAACTGGCGATCGCAAAGCGATAGAGTTGATCGGACACTTCAACAGCGAGTTGAGAAAATCGGTCGCTGACTGCATTACCTGGGTATTAATCGCCTGTTTGCCCGGTTCAAAGATTTGACACAATTGAATTTCTGGAGATTGACTGAGGTGAACCAGCGCCGGAATTAAGCGAATGGCCGCCGCGCAATTGGGGCCTCCTGCCATTGGAATCAGATAGCGATTGAATAGGGGTAAGGGACAATAGGATAAATCGGTACTAACTGAGGAATACGTGAGGGGATGGCGGGGCAAACCTCGACCGTTGTTTGCTTTTTCTTCTCCCACAACTCGATTCCCAAATAAATCAGCCGCTTGACCGTTGAGATAAGAGCGTACCTGAGCTTGAGGGGTGCCCCATTTAACGAGCAAGACATCGCAGGGGGCTTGGCGAATCAACGTATCAACCACGCTGCCAAAAATGCGACCGGGCGTTGAGGTTTGTCCTTTCCATCCCATTAAAATTAAGTCAATATTGCGCTCTTGAATCGTTTCGAGAACCGCTTGAGCAATATCGTGAGTGGTGCGAATTTGGGTGTGAATGGGAATTTGCCAGCTTTGGGCGATCGCGATCGCTTCTTGGAGCAGATCGAGGGCTTTGGTCAGGTCTACAGGCGTTCGATCGGGGGCATCGCTTTTAGAAACAACGATCGCGCTCAAGCATTCCAGTTCGTAGTGTTTCTCGCGGGCGATCGCGGCAGCCGTACGCACCAGTAAATGCGCGGTTTGCGGGTTGGCAAGAGGCACCAGCAAGCGACCGCGCCCCGTAGCCGGAGAGCGGGTTTGATACACCACATAGGAGGGTTCGGCTTTGGGACCTTGGGGCGTTTTGAAGTTGAGGCGATCGCTCTCAACGCGGATAATATCGCTACGGGTAATAATCCCGACTAATTTCCGACCTTCTGTCACCGGGAGGCGGCTGAGTTTGTAGCGGTCGAGGCGATATAACACCTCGCTCAAACTATCAGAAAGGCGCACTGTCACCGGATCGGGGGTCATAATTTCCGAAAGCGGTGTTTCCCCCGGTAGGGCGCGGCTTTCCATCTTCGCCAGGTCGGTTTGAGTGACAATGCCCACCAACACGCCCTCATTCACCACCGGAAAACCGCGATGGTGCGATCGCGAAAAGGCTTGAGCCGCTTCAGCCAGGGGAAGCTGACTGGAGAGCGTTTCTACCCGCCGTTGCATCACATCCGCCGC
Organism: Desertifilum tharense IPPAS B-1220; assembly: GCF_001746915.1. Taxonomy (NCBI): domain Bacteria; kingdom Bacillati; phylum Cyanobacteriota; class Cyanophyceae; order Desertifilales; family Desertifilaceae; genus Desertifilum; species Desertifilum tharense. Next base: position 11,018 of record NZ_MJGC01000069.1, on the reverse strand, counting down.
CGTCAGTTGTCTTAAAAAGTTATTGGACGATGGCTCTTTGGAGAGCGAAACGCCATTCCACTCCAAAAGGCGATTGTACAGTCCAGTTTTACTCAGCGCATCGGCAATCAGATAAGCCGTAACCGAGCCAATCATTAACGGCAAAACCAGGTTAAAATCGGTGGTCATCTCAAAGATAATCACGATCCCCGTAATCGGCACTTTGGCAACCGCGCTAAAAAAGGCTCCCATCCCGGCTAAGGCGTAGGTTGTGGCGGCGGCGCTGCCCAGAGTATGCACTTCTAACAAGCCAATTAAATAGCCTAGGGCGGCTCCCAACAGCAGGGCGGGCGCAAATAATCCGCCAGGTGCCCCAGAACCGTAGGCGATGCAGGTGAGCAAGAAATGGGAAATAAACGCCAAAATCGCGCCAATTGCCGTGGCGTCTCCCGTTAGGAGAAATTCGCGCAAGCCGGTGTGGTTTTGGAAACTGGCGGGCAATAGGGCGATCGCTATACCTGAAATTGCGCCAGCGATCGCCACGCGAACGGGCATTCGCACCCGCCAGCGGCGATTCACGGCCAAGGCGGTGAGAATCCCTTGGTTAAACAAGGTGCCAAACACGCCAGCCAGCAATCCCAAAAGGATATAAAAGGGGATTTCTGGAGCGCTGAAGCTGGTGGTATAGGCAGTGAGGTCTAAATTGACATTTAAGCTTTGCCCGCCGAGCAATCGCGAAACAACGGCTCCAATAAACGAGGCGAGGATCGCCGTTCCTAGGGTTAGCTCCGAAAAGTCGTGCAGCAACTCCTCAACCACAAATAAAACGCCCGCGATCGGGGCGTTAAATCCAGCCGCCAGTCCGGCGGCGGCTCCGGCTGCTATCAGTTGGCGGCGATGGCTGGGGGAGGTGGGGACGATCCGCGATAGCTCGGAGGCTAAGGCGGCTCCAATATGAACGGTGGGGCCTTGGCGACCTAGCGTCATCCCGGAGGACAGCGAGAGGATGCAACTGCCCAGTTTGACCAGGGCGACGCGCCAGTTGAGGGCGACGGGAACGCCTGCTAGAGCGGATTTAACTTGGGGAATGCCTCCCCCGGTGGTTTCTGGGGCAAAGCGTTCGACGAGGAAGCCCGCAATTAAGCCAAAGACAATCCCAACTAAGGGGAGGGCGATTAAGGGGGGGAGTTGTTGGGCTAGTTGGATGCGCCAACCTCCGACGGTGTTCACGCCCTCTTTGAGGAAGACGGCACTTAATCCAGAGACAAACCCGATGGCGCAGGCTTCTGCGATCGCAATTCGCCCCCTCGGTAACAACCATTTATTAATAATCGTCATGGGTCGTTAAGGCACGACAAGATAGCTTCCCATACAACTCAAATGCGTTTCCGCAAGGAATTGGGCGCAAAAATCGCCAACAAAGACCCGCCAAAACCGAGCTAGGGTTGGAAGAATAATAGAAGGATACCCACAAATCTCCCCTCAGAATGCTCGTTTATTAGTTATCGTTTCTCCCCGTGACTGAAAGTCCTTCCACAATGGCGGAGGGAGTATAGCACGAGCCATTCCACTCGGCATCGCTACCGAGTTCCACCCCATGTTTGAGGGCTTGATAGACGTTCCCAGCAACCATTGTGTCTTTGACTCGACCGACAATCTCGCCATTGCGGATGCGATAGCCGAGATCGACGTTGATGGAAAAATCGCCGGAAATTCCCGCCCCCGATCCCAACATTTGATCGACAACGACGCCGTTATCGAGTTGAGCAATCAGTTGTTCGAGCGATCGCGTTCCGGGTTGCACCAACAGGTTGAACAGGGAGGGTGTGGGATAGCTTTCTAAACCGGGTCGAAATCCATTCCCGGTGGTTCCCATTCCCAAAAGATAGCCGGTTGTCCGGTCTGTATAAAAACTTTCGAGGACGCCATTTTGAATAAACACTCTCGGTTGAGTGGGAATCCCTTCATCGTCAAACGGACAGCTATAGGGTCCTGCTTCCGGTTGTTGGAATAAGGTAATTCGATCGGCGACGACTTGGGAACCCAGCGCTTTACTCCAGGGCGAGGCCTGTTCTAAAACTTGTTTGCCATTTAAAGCGGCCATCACGGTTCCCCACAGCATATCGGCCGCTTTAGCAGTAAATAGAACGGGGACGCGTCCAACGGCAGGGGTGGCGTTAACGCTGGCCCATTCTAGGCGTTGTAGCAGTTGTTGAACAATCCCATTCACGTCTAAATCACCCCGGAGGGTTTGGCCGTCGCTGACGCTGAGGAAATCATCGCCGCGCACCCATTCGGCGGTGAGGTAGCAACTGAGGGTGGTGTCGGTATAGCCGCAGTCAAGGCCTTTGGAGTTGAGCAGGCGGATGCTTTCGGCTTCGCAGTCCCATTCTCCCATACACAAAACTTCGGGATAGGCGACCCGCACCCAATCGATGGCTTGTTCCCCCCAATTCACTAATTGTTCGACGGGGACAGACTGACCTAAGTCCGGATAGAAGTCTTGGCATTGGGGTTCGGCCAGTCCCAATAGATCGGGCTGGTTGAGGTGCGAGAGGGCGATCGCTTTTTCCACCAGGGCGATCGCATCAACCGGGCCATAGGCGACGGCTAAACCGGGACGCCCAGAACACCACAGCCGCAGGGCAGTCCCTTCGGTTTGGGTACTCATCTGTTGTTTGAGTCGGTTGGCCTCAAAGAAGACGGTGCGCGAGAGCGATCGCGACTCAAAGACTTCTGCGGCCTCGGCCCCTGACTTCAGTGCGAGTTCTAATAGCTGCTCTGCCAGTTGGTCGGTGCTCATTGCTCATGTGTCATTAGTCGTTCATAGCGCCATCAGTTGTCCAGTCAAAAATTTTTGCTGCCTAGCGCTACTTTTAGGCAACATCGATCCCAGCGGGGTGTGAGGAGCCTTAAGAAGCAATTCAGACAACCAACAACTGACTAATAACAACTTACGATCTAATGGTCCTCCTGCAACAACCAAAATCCAGCAAATGATTCTGATTGGGGATCGGACTGGATGGCTAAAAAGTGGACGCCCTTGGCGTTTTGCTTGGCTTGTTCAAAGTTTTTCCCTTCTTGTTGGGTTTGAGGATTGCTGAGTTGGGCTAAAATCCAAGCGTCGCTGGCCCCAGATTCCAGCGTCAGGCGGGCGGGCGTGCCGAAGGTGGCTTTGACATAGGCGAGTTCAATTCCCGACATCCAAGCGGCCAGGGGAACGGCTCGCGAGGAGTAAATAATCAGGCCGGGGATTGAGGTTTGGGGATCGATGTCTAGTAGGGCTAGGGGGAAGGCTTCGCCAAAGGCAATTTCCCATTCTGGCATTTCATCTAAGGCTTGGGCTTCGAGGTTGACATAGGCCCATTGTTGCCCTTGTAAGGCATCGGGTAACAGTTGCGGGGTGGTGGCTGGATAGCTGACGCTGGTCGTGCTAGCCGAGGCGGAGTCATATCCGGGCTGATTGGGGTAAAAATCGGTTTCTCTGGCTTTGAGCCACTCCTGGAGGGCAACGGTGTAACGCGAAGGGATGGGATCGATCCCGGTCTCTTTGCAGGCTTTGCAGATCATGTTATTCATCTGTCGCCGAAAGAACCGGATTTTACTGGGGGGTGCGGGGGCTTTGGCGATCGCTTCCGAGAGGGCTTCTTTTAACCAAACGGAATTGACTTGCGTGCCGTCACAAAATTTGCTAAAGCGAAATAACGAATCTGGCGATCGCTGAACCGTTAAAGGACTTTCACAAATGATGACTTCCCAATATTTTTTCTGATTTTCATCCAGAATCGGTCGCGAGTAAAAATCAAGTTCCCAAATGACTGCCATTGTAAAAATTTTTAGGGTGAGATTGCTACGGTTACTGAGCGTGCTTTTTCTCTCATTTTGCCACTCAATTGATAACTTTTCAGACAAAATCCCCAACCTCGAAAAGAAGTTAGGGATTTTACAGCCATTAAGAATAGTCTGCCTTGAGGCAGCGAATCCTAGATTAGCTTAACAGTTGTTTGGCAGCGCGATCGCGTCGGGCTTCGGCACTGGCCATCACTTCCTCGCCTTTTTCTATCATCTCGCCGGGATAATTTTCTAAAACGCGGGTAGATAAGGAAATGCGGTTTCTGCCTTCATCCAAATTAATAATAATGGCTTTGACCGATTGCCCAAGTTGAAACACGCTAGGGATCGACTCAACAAAATTTTGGCTAATTTGCTTAATATGAATTAAGCCCGTTGCTCCGCCTAAATCCACAAACAAACCAAACGGTTTAATTCCAGAAATCTTGCCTTCAACCAGTTGACCCACTTCAAATTGACTAAAACTAGCCGATTGAGTCGCCAGACGTTGAGAAAGCACCAATTTACGAGTCTCTAGGTTCACCTCAATAAAACTAACCGTTAGCGATTCACCCACAAGCGCCTCTAAATTCTCTCTTTCGAGTAGGTGGCTGCGAGGAATAAATCCGCGCAACCCCTTGAGATTCACCGTAACGCCACCTTTGTTCGTTCCAGTGACGCGCACTTGTACCGATTGATTCTCCTCTTGCAACTGAAGAACCTTATTCCAGCGTTGCTTAATTTCCAACTGTCGCCGCGACAGCGTAACTTGTCCGTCCTCATTTTGTTCGCGGACAATCAAAAAATCCATTTCCTCATGGAGGGGTAAAACCTCTGCCAAAGGTTTGTCCGAACTGAGGGAGGCTTCTGCAAGGGGGACAAAAGCGGCTGACTTACCGCCAATATCCACGTAGACACCAGTATTATCGTGAGCAATAATTTTACCGTTCACCACTTGTCCGGCTTGAAAATTGTAATCGTGCTGTTCAAGCGCTTTGGCGAAATCATCAGCGGTAAAAGATGTCAACGATTTAGATGAGGTCGATTGAGAGTTCATGGAATTGCTGTCAAATTAGGTGGCCTGGAGTTCGCGACTAAAAAGCTGCATCACCTGCGTCCAGGCATCAGATGCTGCCGCTTCATTGTAACTAGCTCGATGGTCGCAGAAAAAGCCATGATCGGCACCGCGATAGCGAAAAACGCCGTGGGGAATTCGGTGCTTGTTCAATTCGGCTTCAATTTGGTCAACTTGTTCGCGGGGAATGCTGGCGTCTTCGTTGCCAAAAAAGGCGTAGAGGGTGCCTTTAATCTCGGAAGTGCGCTTCAGGGTCGGTTCGCCACCTCCAGGGGTCATGGTGGCGATTCCTGCCCCATAGAACGAGGCTGTGGCTTTAATATCCTCTAGGGTAGCGGCGAGGTAGGCGACGTGACCCCCAAAGCAGAAGCCGATGCACCCCATACCGCCCGGTTTGCGATAGGGGAAGAGTTTAAGGTAGTTGATGGCGGATTGAATGTCGCTGAGGAGTTCGGCTGCGGTGGTTTGATTTTTGTATTCTCGTCCTTCTTGAATGTCGGCTTCGGTGTAGCCTGCTTCAAAACCGGGGGCCTGACGCTGAAATAAGGCGGGTGCGATCGCAATATACCCTTCTTTGGCAATGCGATCGGTAACTTCGCGAATATGAGCGTTCACCCCGAAGATTTCTTGCAGGACAATTACCCCTGGATAACTCCCCTCGCCTTCAGGTTGCGCTAAGTAAGCATCCAGTTTGAAGTCGCCATTGGAAATTTTAACTCTAGCGGTCTGTAACATCTTTCTCCTTATTGAGTGCTGAGTGGGTTTCTGAGTGCTGAGTGTAAAGTGCTGAGTGCTGAGTGGGTTTCTGAGTGCTGAGTGTAAAGTGCTGAGTGCTGAGTGGGGTCAAGAGTGCTGAGTGTAAAGTGCTGAGTGCTGAGTGGGGTCAAGAGTGCTGAGTGGGGAAGAGGGTGAGGAGGAAGTTAGTGCTAAGTAGAAAAGGCTGTTGTGCGCTTCACACCAAGCATGGGGGTTCTAAGCCGGGAAACAAGTGCTGAGTCTGATATGCAGAAGTACAACAGAGTCCAACTCTTCTATATTCCCCCATCTTCTTCCCCAACCCCCAACTCCCAACTCCCAATTCCCTTCTTCCCCAACTCCTAACTCCCAATTCCCTTCTTCCCCAACCCCCAACTCCTAACTCCCAATTCCCTTCTTCCCCCCATCCCCCCACCTCCCCATCCCCAATTCCCAATTTAGACTCCGTACAAAGATCAGCATATCCTAGAGACAGAGCTACCTTCGCTCCGCGCTGGAACTCTCTGGAGGCTAAATAAGTTAATGGTTCAATTTCATATTCAGCCGGATAGTGATATCCCTGCATCTACACAATTATTTAATCAGATCCGGTTTGCGATCGCCTCTCGGCAGTTTCCGCCGGGTCATCGACTTCCGAGTACCCGTGCTTTGGCGATGCAAACGGGTTTACATCGCAATACGATTAGCAAGGTCTATCGCCAGCTTGAGGATACCGGATTTGTGGAGGCGTTGGCCGGGTCGGGAATTTATGTCCGCAAGCAAGGGGATGAGGCGGGAACGAAAACGCGATCGCCGTTATTTGAACAATACCCCCAAGCGCGTTCGATTGTCCAAGGCAGTTTGAATGAGTTACTTAAACAAGGCTGTACGCTGAGTGAGGCGCGGGAGTTATTCTTATCGGAGATTGACTGGCGCTTGCGGTGTAGCGCGCGGGTGTTGGTGACTGCACCGACTCAAGATATTGGGGTGGGTGAGTTGATGGCCAAGGAGTTGGAACAAGCGCTGCAAACGCCGCTGCAATTGGTTCCTCTAGAGGAGTTGAGTCACATTCTGGATCAAACGCGGTCGGGTACAGTGGTGACAAGTCGCTATTTTATCGCTGAAGCCGAAGCGATCGCAGCCCCTAAATCTGTTCGGGTGATTCCAGTGGACATCTACGACTATGGTAAGGAAATCGATCTGGTTAAGAATCTGCCAAAAGGGACGTGTTTGGGAATTGTTAGTCTCAGTTCTGGGATTTTGCGGGCCACTGAGGTGATTATCTACAGCCTCCGGGGAGACGATTTGTTGGTGATGACTGCCCAAATTACAGATCAATATAAGCTCAATGCTATGGTACGCTCTGCTCAGGTCATTGTCACCGACCCGGTCAGTTTTCCGGTGGTGAAGGCGGCGGTGTCTGCGGGTCGGGAGGATATTATTCGTCCGCCTCAGATTATTTGCTCGGATAATTACATTGGTACAAAGTCGATTAATCACCTCAAACGCGAGTTAGGCTTAGAGTAAGTTATGAATATTCAACCGACCTATGGGCTAAAGGATGCGATTGAACAGCGACGCGCAGAACGTTCTTTCAAAAGCGATCCGATTCCGGAAGTGCTTGTAGAGGAGATTTTTCGCTTGGGATTGCGATCGCCTTCGGGTTACAATCTGCAACCGTGGCGGTTTATTGTGGTAAAAGAGCCAGAAAATCGCGATCGCCTCAAGGCTTGTGCGTTCAATCAGCGTCAAGTGGGGGAAGCGCCGCTGGTGTTAATCTGCTGTGGCGATCGCCGCGTTTCCCAATCAGATTATATCGAATCGGTGATTGAACTTGGCAAGCAACACAACGCCGTACCCGATGCTTATGCCGATTATATCCGCCAAGCCATTCCCCAGTTGTTTGAAAATCATCCCTGTTTTGAGTCAGTGGAAGCCTGGACGAATCGCCATACAATGTTAGCCGTAGCTCATTTAATGATTGTGGCCAAAAGTTTTGGCGTCGATAGCTGTCCAATGGAGGGGTTTGTTAGCGCTCAAGTCAAGGAAGCGTTTAAAATTCCCGACGAGGTTGATGTGTGTTGTTTGCTGCCAATGGGATACGCCGCCGAGGAACCTAAAAAAGCATACGGCGGCAGATTTGACGTAGAGCAAGTCTTTTTTGCTGAGAGTTTTGGAGAACGATTTAGTTTTTAGCCCTCCAAGCATTCAGCGCGACCTATTGTTTTTAGTCCTCGATCGCGATCGCTTTTCGGTTTCGCTTTCGAGTTAAGAGTTACGGCAATTGCTGTCCTATCATTTTCTTAGGCTTTGAGTAGCTCTACCATACTCTCCCTCATGTCCGTTTACATTGTGCTGAATCAGGCAAAGTATTATTCCTTAGCACCTCGATTCCTGCAAAAGTTAGGGTCACTTCATCTTGATCGCTGTGTCATAAAAATTTAAGGCGTGGCTGGTACTTGCGACCCTCCTTCATAGATTTCTTGTTCTCCTACGATCGCCCGTTTGCTCAGTATAGATAGTAACGCAAAAGATCTTGTTTAGTGTTATATTGCTCCTCTCCCGGTAGAAAAGCCTAAAAGCTATCACTATACTACCTGTAATCATATCTCAACTCAGGAAATAGATGTTTTCAATAACACCCTTTAAACATGGTCGTATTGGTAAGTTACATCTTTCACGGACACAAACTACTATCTCTACTCCACGTTTGTACCCAGTAGTATGTTTAGTGACTGGTACAACAGCTAGAGGAGGAGGCTTATGGAAGTATATTCTCCAAGCAGATGAATTGAACAGCTTACTGCGTCGTGAAGCACCAGTACCCTTGATGTCTCAAGTGCTTCATTTTTTAGACTTTATTCCCAATAGACCTCATGAATTGGACAAGTGGCGAAAGCAAGGTATTAAACAGCGCTACATAAATGACTTAAGTCTTAAAAATTTTTCATCCCCCTTATTTCTTGATTCTGGTGGCTTTAAATTACTTTGGAATAAAAGTGTAAACTTATCTGCCTATAACCTCTCGATTGAAAACGAAAAAGCTTCACAGACAATCCTAGAATTACAAAGAGAGTTTGAGGGCGATATTGTTGCTACGTTAGATTATCCACTGCCGCCCGGTTTGACACAGGCTGAAGCTGAGGAGCGAATGCAAAAAAGTATAGAAAATGCTATTAGTACAGCTTTAGAACTCCAAAAAAGATCGGATTATCAGCCCTTTCTCTATGTTGCTGCTCATGGTCAAAATAGAGACAGCATGGGTCGCTATGTAAAACAAGTCTTTGATAGGTTTCAAACTCAGAACTTAAAAAATTATCCTTTTGGATTGGCTGTTGGTTCGTTAGTCCCTCTACGAGGTAGCCATAAATTACTTACTATTGTTAATATTTTACAAGGCTTACAAGAGAATATTCCCAAAAAACGTCATAATGAAATACCTATCCACGTGTTTGGAGTAACTGGTAATATAGTTCCTATTCTAGCCTATTTGGGAGTAGACAGCTTTGATTCTAGTACCTATGTTCAAGAAACTAGGAGTTTGAGCTACATCGATCCTGTGACTAGGCGTACACAACCTATTTTAGAGATGGATAAGTTGATTTGTGATTGTCGCGTATGCAAAAATGCGAATCTTGAAGAAATACAGAAGGCATTAATGTCTGATATTCGCGGTCGTCCTCAAGAGAGTGGTCACTACAAAAGCAAATACTACGGTGATATTGCTCTACATAATTTGGAGATGGACTTTCAAATTGTTGATGAAACTAAAAAAGCGATCGAGGCAGATCAGTTGCAGGACTATTTAATACAGTATACAGAAAATTTTCCTCAACTACACTCTGTCTTAGAAGCCATTGCACAAGAAGATGAGAGCTTGCGAGTTAGACTATCGCGTACAATAGTCTCGACACCTCCAAAACAAAAACCAAATCTGGATGAACGACTTATTTCCCTCAAATACACGCCGGATGATTTTGATATTCTGAAAAATGGTTATCAACCGTCTAAGGGCAAGCAGGTGCTACTGATTATCCCTTGTTCAGGTGGCAAACCATACTCTCAGTCTCGTTCCCATCGTTGGATAGCAGAATGTCTTGAGAAAGCTTTAGGCGACAATACAAAATTGCTTGAAAAAGTTACACTTTCTGGACTCTATGGTCTTGTTCCAGAAAAATATGAGCAGGAAGAAACTATTTTAGGGTATGATTTTCGCTTAGAGCGTTTCAATACAGAGCAAATTACCTTAGTAACCGATCGTGTAGTAGCTTACTTGGAGCATTACACCAATTATTATGAGGCTTATATTGGCTACGCCACCAGTAGTGCCTATCGTACTGTCTTAGAGCAGGCAGCGAAAAAGGCTTCCTGTAGCTTACAGGTGCTTCCGGTTAAACCTAAGAGTCGTAGATTTACTGAATTTTTTCGTAGGGAAAATATCACAGAATTGATCGAGCGAATTAGTACTATATTGAAGGTCGAAAAATAATAAATGTATATCTTACACTTTTACGCTATGTCTTGCCATCAACTTCACCTTTTGCTTGAAAAAATAGTTGCCCAACTAAATACTGAAAATCAAAACTGGACATCGGTTGAAAAATTACTCTTGAACAGGGATTATTATGATATTCTGATTTTATATATCTGGGTTAGCATTTAGCTACTAATAATTAGTCAAGGGAGAGTAAAACATGGCTTCATTGGAAGAAATTATAGATAATAAAATTGGAGAAGTACGCACTGAAGCTGTTGATTTCAGTTTTGGTGAAATTGTTAATTTGTATTCTGATAAAGAGCTGATAATTCAGCCAGAGTATCAACGTCTTTTTCGATGGTCTAATGAGCAAAGATCTCGCCTTATAGAATCTATTCTTCTAGAATTACCGATTCCTCAAATTTTTGTTATAGAAAGGGAAAACGCTGTTTTTGAACTAATTGATGGCTTACAACGAGTGAGTTCAGTTATTCAGTTTATCAACCCTAATGCTTTGAATTTAGAACCTCTTACTCTTCAAGGATGTGATTTGGTCAAAGAACTTAATGAAAATAAATTTGATGATTTATCGTTAAGGCTTAGACTTACGATAAAACGATCCTCTGTGAGAACAGTAGTTATCAAACGTCAAAGTAAGTCAATGTTGCGATATGCAATGTTTAAACGCTTAAATACAGGCGGAGAGATTCTAGATCCTCAAGAAATTCGTAACTGTTCTGCTCGGATGGTAGGTGAGGATGGAATTCGTTTCTATTCTTTTATTCAAGAAAAAGCATCTCATTCTGCTTTTACAAATTGCATAGAAACATTGGCACAAGTAGAGAAAGAAAAAAAAGGAGACGAAGAATTAGTTTTGAGATTTTTAGCTACTAAAAATGCCAGAAATTTATTTAAAGGTAG